>JAHIVC010000099.1:300000-513254 GCA_018816945.1 Bacteroidota bacterium
CTTAAAACTAATTCAGGATTGTTTGCAACCGGTGGAGTAAATTCTTTTTTTATCTCAACCTTGGGCCATTTATCTTCAGGAAGACCTGCCGATATTGCAATCCCCTTAGGGATTCGGTTGATTGCTTCGCATATTTCAGCATATACTTCATCGGTAAAAAACCGGATTGTAAGCTGCATTTTTACTTCATCAGGGATGATATTATGCTTACTGCCCCCATGAATTGAGCCAACTGTAACAACTGCAGGATTGAATGGATTAATTTCCCTGCTTACGACAGTCTGTAAGGCTAATATTGTTCGAGCTGCCAATACAATCGGATCAACAGTTGTGTGTGGCAAGGCACCATGGCCTCCTACTCCAAAGATGGTTAAATCTACAGAGTTAACCCCGGCGAATATAGGTCCGGGAAAATAACCAATTTCACCGGCAGGAATTTCTGCACTTACATGATAACTAAAAGCATAATCTGGTTTAGGAAATTTTTTGAACAAGCCATCATTAATCATCGCAATACTTCCAATACTACCTTCTTCAGCAGGTTGTGCAATTGCTAATATGGTACCTTTCCATTCATCTTTAAGTTTTACCAGGGTTGCAAGGGCACCTAACCAGGTTGACATGTGCATATCATGGCCGCAGGCGTGCATCACAGGTGATTCAATACCTTCAGAATTATTCATCACTACTGAACTTGCATAGGGCAAACCTGTATTTTCTTTGATGGGCAGGGCATCCATATCTGTTCGAAGCATGATGGTTTTGCCTTCACCGTTTTTAAAAACCCCGACAACTCCATTTCCGCCAAAATTTGTGGTGACCTCAAACCCCAATTGCTTAAGTTGATAAGCCATTTTTTCGGCAGTTTTAAACTCCATTAATGAAAGTTCAGGATTTTGATGTAAATCGATATAAAGTTCATTGATCTTTTGAACTTGTGCTTCAACTGCTTTGAAAATTTTCTTATTCAACTCAAGGGATTTTGTTTGAGATTGGATCAAAATATTGGCTGAAAAAAGGAGAAATACTGTAATTATAATTGATCGTATCATTTTATGATTTGTTAGTTTAGTCAAAGATACACATATAGGTTTGCTAATATAAAAAGTTTTTATATCAGATCGGAATTTGCATATTAACAAATCGACAAGAAGTCAGATTCATTATAATAAAATAGCTTTTTAGGGTGTGTTTTAAACTTGTAACAAGTTGCATTTTTATTAATTTAGCCAATATATAAAGTTGAATTGATTGATAAAACCAGAAACCATACAAGAGATTTTTGAAACTGCCAAAATTGATGAAGTTGTTGGTGATTTTGTTTCGTTGAAACGCAGGGGAATAAACCTTATCGGACTTTGCCCGTTTCATAATGAAAAAACACCCTCGTTTACTGTTTCTCCTGCCAAGGGAATTTATAAATGTTTTGGTTGTGGTAAGGGTGGAAATGCAGTCAATTTCATCATGGATCATGAGCATTATACTTACCCTGAGGCTTTAAAATATCTGGCTCATAAGTATAATGTCGAAATTGATGAGGAAGAGCGAACACCTGAAATGCTTCAACAGCATAGCTCGATGGAGGGCTTATTTCATGTTTCGGCCTTCGCCCAGAAATATTTTTCGGAAACACTTAATAATACAGAGGAAGGCAAAGCAATTGGGCTGTCCTACTTTTTGGAACGGGATTTTACGGAAGAAACCATCCTTAAATTTCAGTTGGGTTATTGTTTGGATAAATTCGATGATTTTTCAAAAACTGCTTTAAAAGAGGGATACAAAAAAGAACAACTGATCAAGTCGGGTTTAAGCATTGAAAATGATCAAAATATTTTTGACCGCTTTAAAGCGAGGGTAATTTTCCCAATTCATAATTTAACAGGCAGGGTTGTTGGTTTTGGCGGGCGAATTTTAAGCAGTGAAAAAAGCAAGGCGAAATATATAAATTCGCCCGAATCGGATATTTACAATAAGAGCAAGGTTTTGTATGGGATTTTTTATGCAAAAAATGCCATTTTAAAGAATGATGATTGCTTGTTGGTTGAAGGCTATACCGATGTAATTTCACTGCATCAGGCCGGGATTGAAAATGTGGTTGCTTCATCGGGAACTTCGCTTACGATCGATCAGATTAAACTCATCAAGAGATTCACTCCCAACATCACGATTTTATATGATGGAGATGCCGCAGGTTTAAAAGCTTCTTTCCGGGGGATCGACATGATTTTGGAAGCTGGCATGAACGTAAAGATTGTCCTTTTCCCGGATGGAGAAGATCCGGATTCTTACGCTAGAAATCATTCGAGGGACGATGTTAAAGATTTTATTAAAAAAAATGCTGCTGATTTTATTTCATTAAAGACCAATTTATTGGTCAGGGAATCGGATAAGGATCCTTTAAAAAAGGCCGCTTTAATTAAAGAAATTGTCCAAACGATTGCCCTGATCCCTGATGGGATTTACCGCTCGGTTTATTTAAAAGAGTGCAGCTCGATCATGGATATTGCCGAACAAACATTGGTAAACGAGCTGAATAAACTGCTTCGTAAAAAATTTAAAGATCAAAATAAAGAAGAATCTTCTGAAGAGATTCCGCAATATGCGGTTCCTGATCTGAAGGAAAAATACGAGGTTGAGCGATTTGATACACTTACTCACGAACGCGAGATTATCCGATTATTGCTTACTTATGCCGATCAGGAAATAATTTTTGACGATATTGATGAAAATGATCGAAAAATTGAGGTCCCGATCAAGATTGCCGAATATGTAATCCACGATTTAAAATCGGATGAAATTGGCTTTCATGATGCAGAATTGCAGTTAATTTTTAATGAGTTCGATCGAGCGCTTGAAAATGGCACCATTTTATCGAGCGAATTTTTCACGCAAAATCCGGATGCAAAGCTATCAAAACTGGCCATTGATTTAATGGCAACACCTTATGAACTAAGTGATAATTGGTTGCGAAAACGAATCCCGGTTAAGCACGAAAGTGATAATTTGATTAAGCTTATTACCTCCTGTGTTTTATCATTTAAGGCTAAAAAAATTGATCAGATGATTTTGGATAATCAGAAGGAACTCAATGAAGTTGTTGACCCAACTGAATTTATGTTGCGACAGCAAAAACATATGAGTTTAAAAACCATCAGTATTGAAATTAACAAAGAATTGAGCCGGATTATAACAAAGTAAATTAGTGAGACTATGATTTTGAATTCAAAATCATTAGCCGAAATTCTGCCAGATGTTATACCCACCGAAGGAGGGCAGGCTGGAATCCCGAGAACGTGCATTAAGCAGCAGTCGAAATGTAATTGAGGGATCAGAGGGTTATAATTAACTTGCCTAATAGCAGTCAGGTTCCCGGCATTTTGATGCGGATTATAAAAATAAATTCCATTAAGACATTAGAAATTAGACGTTAGAAAAAGTCCTCCTTTGTCTAACGTCTAAAATCTAAGATCTAAAATCTTGAAGATCCCGATATGCTTCGCAATCGGGATTTGTTCGCCTTGATTATTTTACTTCGTAATACTCGTAAAATAATAGGCTTACAAAAACACAACGGGAACCCATTCTCGCCGAATGAATTCCCGCTCACGCCCTTTGTACCGTAGCACTCCGTTTGTGCCAAGTTACCGTTATTTTGACTAGCTTTTTTTGGTTTCACCCCGAAGGGATTTTCCGTTTGCCCGGTGTTTTCGAATTAGTCCACCTTTCGGTTCAACTTCATCGTGTTCACCCCAGATCTCAAAACTTGCTTCAAATCCAACTTACCTTGCGGTTCGTCTTTTTTCAAGTGTGAGTGCCTGATTTGTTCCTTGCGGTACTTTCAATCCACTCTTCGTTTTTCGATTGGCCTTTTATCGCTCACTTGGTGATTCAAATATAGTATCAAGACGAGGGCGATACCAACTTTTTTAATCTCTTCTTATTCACAATTCATGCACAATGGTTATTAACAAATGTTAATAAAGTGTGTTGTTTATTTTTGTCAGATTTAGCTCAAATTATTATTTTTCTGCAACTATCTTTGCAATACTTAAAAAAAGAGAAATATGGCTACAAAAATAAAAGAACTCGAATTTAAAAAGATACTTGAAATGCTTAATGAATTCGATTCTGATTCGGTTTATGAGGAAGTGAATATTCTTCCGAATAGTGAAGATTTAAGGGCACAGGTTGAGAAATATGTAGATACAAAATCGATTAATAAACGCTCGGTATTTGGGATTGATATTTATCGGTATGGTATGTATAATCATCTGGAACAAACCCTCATTCCGCCTGTATTTAAAATTTTGTTCAATAAAGCCATTAAATTGAGCCTTGAAAACAATCAATTCGTATTTCAGAAATACACAAAGGAAAGTATTGAAAATGCATTTATAAGTACAGGAGATGGAGGCTTCGTAATTTTTGACAATCCGCTTCATGCCTTATTTTTTGCAATCAATTTTGAAATGCTGGTGAGGGCGTATAACTCATACCACTTATATCCAAAGTTGCGCGACATAACCGGGAGCATCAGTTTAAGGTACGCGATCACAACCGATACCATACATTCATTTGATCATAATTTTTACGGAACCGCCATCATAAATAATTCACGGATACTTGAAAAAGATTCATTAAACCGCTGTTTAATTGATCAGGATACCTATAATTGGTTTTTGATCAATATCGATGGAATTGAAAACCTTCAGGTATTGACCATTAGGGAGATTGCGAATATTTACGAATTTCAAGATTACGACCGAACATTTTTGAGTGGTGAAAATGAAATCATGAATACGCGGGTAAGTCGTTATTCGGGGATCATCAATTCAGATATTTCTAAAATCGGACAGATAAAGTCAAAAGAAATGAATTTGAATATTTATAATCTTCACCTGCAAGTTACCATGAAAGCATCATCATCGGCGAAAAGCAAAAGTCAAAGAACGATCACGATCAGTATCGGAAACTTAAATACCTCCGGTATCTAATATTTTGAGATTGATGTTTTAACAACTATATTTGGCTTACACTAAATAAAAATGTCATGAAAAAAAATGTTGGATTAATTGATAAAATTATCAGAATCGTAATCGCAATTATCATTGCATATTTGCTTTATGCGAAAATAATTGTTGGTACCTTGGCGATTGTTCTGGCCGTATTCGGAATTATTATGATCGTTACCTCAATTTTTGGATTCTGTGCACTTTATGTTTTATTTGGGATTAAAACCTGTCCGGCTAAAACAAATAAGGATTAGCGCTTTTTCTGAAAAAACAGACTTAAAAGATTTGAGCATTCAGCCTCTAAAATACCTGATGAAACTTTGGTTTTAGGGTGTAATAGAGGCTGTTTAATTGTTGTGAATCCTCTTTTGGGATCGGAAGCGCCGTATTTGATTTGTGAGATTTGTGCCCAAAGTGAAGCTCCGGCGCACATGTAACATGGTTCGAGCGTAACGTATAAAGTGCATTGATCAAGATATTTGCCTCCCAACGTATTTGTGGCTGAAGTAAAAGCCTGCATTTCTGCATGCGCAGTTACATCATTTAATGTTTCGGTTAAATTATGAGCGCGGGCAATAATCCGATCATTAAAAACGATGATTGCACCAACAGGAACTTCATCTTTTTCAAAAGCAATTTGGGCTTCTTTCAAAGCTTCTTTCATAAAGTATTCATCAGAAAAAATATGAATGCCCATAATTTGTTTTAAAATATAAACCCTTGAGGAGGGGTTTTTACTGATGAATTATTTTTTTTGAAATGAGTTTATCATCAATAAGCAGATTGATAATCAATACCCCTTTTGGGAATGATGTTAAATCAATAGATTTGGTGTAAACCCCATTTATATCAAATTTTTCTTCTGAAAAAACCATTCGGCCTGCAGGATCATAAATCATAAGCTTGAGTTTCTTGGCCTTAGAAATTTCAAAAGAAACATTTATGACATCATTAGCTGGATTTGGATAAACTTTGAACGTTTTGTCAGTAGTATTTGAATCATCAATTCCAACCTGTGATATCGCAGTATAAGCCAGCCCCCTTCCATGGGTTGCGGCTAAAATAGTCTGATCAGAATTTCTAATCTGAAGCATGTCAACCCTTACTTTGGCTAATCCATTGTCCAGCGGAACCCATTCGGGATTCTGTTGCATTAGCTGATCTGTTGCCCAAACACCGACTTCTGTTGCGAGAAAAGCTTTATTCGCATTGTAGGGATGGTATAGGGCCCATCTGATTGGCATGTCAGGCAAGTTGCCTTCTTTTTCGTTCCAACTTTGGCCACCATTATAGGTTTGCCATACCGATGATACGCCGTAGTTTGAAAATGTCACCAACAAAGTGTCTTCCGATTTTCCGATAGCAATACACGAAATATTTGCTGTTGGGAAATTAGTACTCCCAATTTCGGTAGTGACTGGAATATTTTGTGCATTTTTAATCTTGAACAATCTTCCTGATTGAGTTCCTGCAAACAGGGTTGTTGTATTGGTTGGCGAATGTTCTGACACTGCAATATGTGAAAATGGGACATTCACGTCAGAAGTTACTGTAATCATAGTTTCGGAAGGGGCACTTGGAATACCCGTAATCTTGAGTAATTTATTCGGGTTGTTACCAAGAAAGGTAATTGCATTGGCATAAAGAATATTTAAACGGTCGTCATAATCAGAAGGATTAATGAATGTTCCTGAACCGTAATTAACACTCGCAGTTCCAACGCGAGTCAAATTATTAAAAAACAGATAGCGGTTATAATAAATTGAAGTTATTAATATTTCAGGCTCATTCTGATCAATAAAACAAAAGGCACCGTCGCCCCCATCAATCATTGCATTGTTTGAAATAGGGCTTCCGGCATATCTCACCGTGCCATTGTCCTGCAAACCACCAACAAAAATATTGGTTCCTGCCCTGGGGTCCATTGCGCAGGAATAGAATTGCAAAGAGTTGTAATTGTTATTCTTTGGCGAAAAATCAGGTTGGTTTTGGGTGGCATTGGCCGTATAAAATATGCCTCCATCGGTGGCAACGATCATCTGGTTCGAACTTTTGTTCAGGAACATGATTTTATGAATATCTGCATGTATATAACGACCACCTAAATTTGAGTACATTCCGGTCCAATCGGATACCCTAACCCAACTTGAACCTCCATTTGTCGACTTATAGGTATCAAGACCGCCAATAAAAATGGTATTGGCATCATTTGGATCAACTGCTGCTGCAAGTGCGTGCCATCCGATAGTAGCCCAGTAATAACTACCCCCAACGGGCATATTAACACTGTTCCATGATTGTCCTTTATTAACCGATTTTATGATGTGCCTTCCTTCTGAATGTTTGAATCCATTTTCAGGGTTAATAAAAGCGACATCCAGCAATGCATAAACAGTATCTGGTTTTGAAGGTGCACTTGCCAGGATAACCCTTCCCGGAATATTATATTTGGTGGTCGAATTTCTGATAATGTTGGCATATTCATCATAGATGGTCCATGATCCAAGAGTACCTGCATCAGAGTATAAGATGGTTCCTCCACCATTATCCTCCAAATTGCGCATGCTTCCTATATAAATTCTACCGTTTGAGGCAATTTCAATATCAGCAGGGGTATAAGGCTTATTGTTTCCAACGATATTGGGCAGTACCTGCGTCCAGCTAACACCATTGTTCTCTGAACGATAAAGACCATCAGAGGGAAGGCTTTCATGGTTTAGTCCATGATAAACCCCTGAAGTTACACAGGCATAAATTACACTTGATCCGTTCTCAAGCCTTATTTCAAGATCAGTAATGTATTTAAATTTATCGGTTGAAGGGATTTGTGCCCAGCTTAATCCACCATCAGTAGTTTTCCATATTCCGGCTCCAACACCCGATGATTCGCGATAAATGGTAAATGCGGTTTGAGCCTCACCTGTGCCAACATAAAAAACATTTGGATTCTGAGGATCGGAAATGATGCAACTAACAACCAAATTGCCCCAAAATTCATCAACGGGGCGCCAGAGCGAATTATCACTTTTAAAATTATCATTTACCCAAAGCCCGCCGGTTACTGATCCTGTCCATGCTTTGTCCCCACTAATCACGTTTGGATCTATCATAAAAGCACGAGTACGGCCGGCCATATTTGAAGTAACTTCTTTCCATTCAATGTCGGAACCAAAAGCATTTGAACTTTTTAGTTTACTGATTGATTCGGTATTAAGATAAGCTGTTTTGAGCCTTTCAACAGGAACCCGTTTTAAATCGGGATCAAGGGTCATATAATAATTCTGGATGGCTGCCAAATCAGGTCTGGTCGGCTTCGGGAGATCTTTTAACTCCTCTTCGCTCATTTGCGGGATTTTCTGATATTCGGCCAAAAGAAATTGTTCATATTCATCCCTGGGATTCTTGTCATTTGGAATGTTTAAAATTAAAAAGGAACCAATGATCGTTAAAAATAAAATTATTGGTATTCTGAATGTTTTTATCATAAGGTCAAAAATAGGTAATGTTTAGTAATGCCTGATAAAATGAGAGTTTAAAATATATGACTGGTAAATGTTTATTTTTTAGGTCGATTAAAAATATTATTGTCAATCTTTTTATCATATTCAACATGATCAATTTTAATCTGTGCAGATGTCTGTCCATTTGATTTTGTTTCAATACTAAAAGCCACGGCTGTTCCTTCAATCATTTTATAATTACTTAAAAATGTTTCGGTTAAAGCATCGGTGCCCATCATAGTAGGAAGGATGGCCTCCGTTTTTATAATCAAATTTGAATCTACCCCAATAAAAATTTTTACTACATCGTCGTCCTGGTATGTTGCCTTGATCTTAAATGCGTCAGCACCATTAACTTTTTCAATCCCTGCATATTCAAGAATTATGCCTTTTGCCTCATAATTGTATAAAGCACCATCAAAGTCTGCTTCTTTTTTCATGACCTTCAATTGGTTGACAGGAATATCTTGTGGGTCAACTGAGCCGGTCCAAGGTGCGATCATCCATCCATCAATCCCATTATATGCCTGAACAAATTTTTGACCCATTATATCAGCCTCCAGATAAAATTTATCCGGTCGTGTGTTTATTCGTTTAAAACTAAATTCAGAACCCATTTGAAAAATAGTACCAGTTATGGTCATTGTTTTGATTTGATTTATTTTAGTCCGACCATTGCTTTTATAATAATTATCAAGGATCTCCTTTAAATCCTGTGCTTGCAACGTACTCACTAAAAAGCCAACGATGACAATAATTATATATAATTTTTTCATTTGTGGTGTAATTTAAAAAGCATAAGAATTTATTGGTTCATTAACCGGTTTCAAAAAATAAACATAAATATATAGATAAATGATCTATGGTTGCACGAAAAATAGAAAAAGCCTGCGCTAATTTAGTACAGGCTTTAATTTGAGTGGTACCACCTGGATTTGAACCAGGGACACACGGATTTTCAGTCCGTTGCTCTACCAACTGAGCTATGGTACCTTCCTCTTTGGTGGCGCAAATTTACGAAGTTTTTTTAAAATCAGAAATTTTTTTTAAAAAACGACTGATTTTTGCTGCAGATACGTATTTTTGCATACTTATCTTATTGATTCACACGAATGAAGTTAATTATTGATTTTGGTAATACTTTTATAAAAATTGCAGTTTTTAGGCAAGATATTATTGTTAAACAATTTCAGTATAAAAACTTAATTGTTAGCGATATAAGTGCAATTGTCGATATTTATCCCCAAATTAGGGCTGTAATAGTTTCAGCGGTTATCAATTATCCTGAAGAGATAAAACAATTTTTAATTGAAAGATTTGATTTTATTGAGCTTGGGGTCAATACACCAATCCCAATCGTAAATAAATATAAAAGTCCCGAAACACTTGGGAAAGACCGATTAGCTGCAGTAGTTGCTGCCGCAGAGCTTTATCCCAATAAAAATGTTTTGGTTATCGATGCCGGAACATGTATAACTTATGATTTAATTAATGAGAAAAGGGAATATTATGGTGGATCAATCAGCCCTGGAATAAACATGCGATTAAAAGCGATGCATGAGTTTACAGGCAATCTTCCCTATATTGAAGCTAAAAAAGTTGACTTTCTGATAGGGTCTAATACTGAAGAATCAATCTTATCTGGAGTTTATAACGGATTAATCAACGAAATTGACGGAATAATAGGGTCTTATAAAGAAAATTATGAAAATTTAACAGTTATTTTAGGGGGTGGGGACTATATTTATTTTGATAAAAGACTAAAAAATAACATCTTTGCACTCCCAAATATTGTTATGATTGGGCTAAATGTAATACTAAAATTTAATGATAGTAAAAAATAGCGGTTTTCGAAGTCTGTTAATTGGGTTGGCATTATTGTTTCCTATTACATTGTTAGCGCAAACTAGAACAACTTCCCCTTATTCAATTTATGGGTTAGGCGAAATTAATAATACTTTCAATGTAAAGAGCCTTTCGATGGGAGGGATTAGTTATTCTATTTACGACAATGGTTCCATTAATTTTTCGAATCCTGCATCTTATGCAGCTTTCGACACACTCTCTTTTCTCTTTGATGCCGGATTGTTAGCTAATAATGTTTCGCTTAAAAATGCAAGTACCTCTGAGAAAACAAGTTATGCATCATTAAGTTATGTGTCATTGGGATTCTCCATCAACAGATGGTGGAAAACTAGTATTGGACTTGTACCATTCAGTAATGTTGGTTACAATTATGGCTATGTCGAAAATATTAATCAAATTGGAAATGTGAGGTTCTATGATGAAGGCAGTGGGGGCATAAATCAATTATATTGGGGACATGCTTTTAAGATTGGTAAGCATCTATCAGTTGGTGTTAATATGGGCTATTATTTTGGAAGTATAGACAAAGAAAGATCTGTTAGTTTTGTCGACTCGGTAAATTTCTTATCTACAAATATCCTTAACACAGTTTCAATTAATGATTTTTATTTAAACTATGGGATTAATTATCATACAAAAATAAATGATTTTGACATTAATGTTGGGATGGTTTATAGCAATAAATCAGAATTAAAGGCAAATAAGGATGAATTTACAAGGACATTTGTCCCTGCCCATACTGATGTGAAAGAATACAGAGACACCATTTCTTATATTCAGGATGCTCAAGGAGCAATTGTAATACCTAAGAATATTGGTTTTGGCATAATGATCTCAGAAAAAAATAAATGGAAAATCGGAGCCGAATTTCAAAAACAATATTGGAAAGATTTTAAATCATTTAATGTTTCCGATTCTTTGAGTAACTCTATAAGGTTGGGACTTGGTATGGAAATCATACCTAATTATAATAGCGTAAATTCATACTTTAAAAGAGTAAGTTATCGCTTCGGTTTTAAGTTTGAACAAACTCCATTATCCATTAATAATACCCGCATCAATGATTTTGGCATAAGTTTTGGAATAGGGTTACCATTAAGAAATTCAAGATCAACGGTTAATTTAGGAATGGAATATGGGCAACGTGGAACGGTAAAAAATAATTTAATACAGGAAAAATATTTTAAATTTTCAATTGGAATTACAATGCACCAGAGATGGTTTACCAAGCCCAGATATAATTAACAATAAATAATTACAATTATGAAAACTAAACTTATATTCATTTTCTTATTAGGGGGGTTAGTTTTAAGTCCTAATATAAATGTTATTGGACAAGATGAATCAAAATTTGGAGACAAACCTGATGACTGTAGAATGAACATTTCACTTTATCAGGAATTTTTCAGGCAATGGAAGGAATCTGATTATAAAAGCGAGGTTATAAAAGATGCAATAAGGCCATGGAGATGGGTGTTTTTAAATTGTCCGGCCGCACTGGAATCAACATATGTTAATGGCATTAGGATAATGACTTATCTTATTAATAAGGAAAAAAATGAAGCGATGAGAGAAAAGTATATTGATACTTTGTTCATGGTTTATGATAAAAGAATTGAATTCTTTGGCAAAGAAGGTAGTGTTTTAGCTTATAAAGGGAATGATTATTATAAGTACAGAACTCAAAATTTTGTTGAGGCCAATGCTATCTTTAAACGATCAATGGAATTACAAGGCAATGAAACACAAGGTGCCGTATTGAGTTATTATTTCCGTACTACGGCAAAGATGGTTTCTGAGGAGGTTGTTGAAAAATCTACAATTATTGATGCTTATGATAACGTTAGCGCCATCATTGATTTTAATTTAAAAAAGTATGAGAAGGATGCAAGAAGATTGGAAGAATGGAAGAATATCAAAGGTAATATTGAAGCTGAATTTGAGCCATTTGCCACTTGTGATGATCTTATTGCCATTTATCAAACAAAGTTTGATGCCAATAAAAATGATCTTGAACTTTTGAAAAAAATTACCGACATTCTTGATAAAAAAAGATGTAACGAATCACAACTATTTTTTGATGCGTCTGTTCAATTATATAAACTTGAACCATCGCCGGCTTCAGCATATTTAATTGGTAAAATGTATTTAAAATCTGAAAATATTAATGAAGCGTTAAGATATTTAACCGAAGCCACAGCATTGCAAGATACAGATGATTTAGCATTGATTTATTTTTATATGGCTAGATGTAATCAGTCGCTTAATAAATATGCCGAAGCTCGAAAAAATGCACTTAAGGCGATCGATTACAAACCAAATTATGGAGAAGCTTATATTTTAATTGGTGATCTGTATGGTATGACAGCAAAAGATTGTGGAGATAATGAATTAACTTCAAGAGTTGGATATTGGGCTGCAGTTGATAAATATGAAAAGGCTAAGCAGGTTGATCCTGAATTGGCAGAAATTGCTAATGATAGAATTAGAAAATATGCTATTCATTTTCCAACAACTGAAACGATCTTTTTCTATAATTACCAAGAAGGAGATATGTATAAAATTGAGTGCTGGATTAATGAAACAACCAAAATAAGAGGAGCTAAAACAAATTAAAATTCATTGAAAATCATTAAATTAAGTAATTTATTGATCGTTAAAAGCATTGTTTTGCTGATTGGCATTACAATGCTTTCTTCGTGTAAAAACGACATTAGGGAAGTAACTGCACTCAATGCTGGGGATTCTATTCCTGACCTGACTGCAAAAAATTTTGTGTACCTCAGAAGTGACGCTGGTCGCATTGTTGCAAAACTCCAAAGCCCTAGAATGACCCAATTTATGGGAGAGAATTCCCATATGGAATTCCCCGATGGATTCAAAATAGAATTCTATAACAGATTAATGCAGGTTGAATCTGTCCTGACAGCAGATTACGGAATTCAATATGACAAAAGAAAGTTAATTATAGCGCGGAAAAATGTTGTAGTAATCGATTTAATCGCAAATAGGCAATTGGAGGCCGAAGAATTGGTTTGGGATCAACGAAGAAAAAAAATCTATTCAGAATCGAAAATAAAAATTACTACTCCCACTCAAATATTGTTTGGGGCAGGTTTCGAATCGGATGAAAATTTTAGGGGCTATGAAGTTTTTAAAGGAAGCGGTGACTTTGAAATTGATGAGGGAATAAAATAAAAAGATTTCTTATAATTATTTATTAAATGGACAACTGGACGATCGTTATAATAACTATAATCTTTTCTGGATTTTTCTCCGGTATTGAGATTGCTTATTTAAGTTCAAACCGTTTAAAAATAGAATTGGATAAAAGCAAAGGTCTTTATAATGCCCGCATCATTGCTTCATTTGCTACCAAACCATCAAAGTTTATCGGAACCCTTTTGCTTGGGAATAATATAGCTCTTGTCCTATATGGCATTGCCATGGCAAATATTCTAACTCCTTGGTTCATTAAAATCTACATACAGCCATTTAACACTAAATTTTTTATCCTTATAAGCCAAACTATAATCGCCACCTTAATTATACTTGTAACTGCCGAATTTCTGCCAAAGATACTTTTTCGAATCAGGCCAAATGCGATCCTAAAATTCTTCGCTGTACCTGTAAAGGTTATTTATGTCATTCTGTATCCTTTTGTTTTTATCTTTATTGGCTTTTCTGAGTTTGTTTTACGTAAACTTTTTCGTGTAGTTTTTAATACTGAAGACTATAGCTTTAGC
The DNA here is from genome assembly GCA_018816945.1 of Bacteroidota bacterium. Taxonomy (NCBI): domain Bacteria; kingdom Pseudomonadati; phylum Bacteroidota; species Bacteroidota bacterium. The sequence goes on from JAHIVC010000099.1 coordinate 314,125, forward strand.
CCTATTGACTTAGGTGATTATGTTAAGGAATTTGCCCAAGGTGAAAATGATGAAAATGAGATTTCACAAGAGATTCAAATTTTCCAAAATGCAATTGATTTTCAAAATATAAAACTCAGGGAATGTATGAGCCCCCGAACAGAAATCATTGCCCTGGATGAAAGCGACACTGTTGAACTATTGCGTTCACGATTTATCCAAACTGGTCACTCAAAAGTTTTAATCTATCGCGAAAATATCGACAATATTATTGGATATACCCACTCCTATGATATGTTTAAAAAACCAGCTACTATTCGTGAAATTTTGCGATCAATAATTATCGTTCCTGAAACCATGCTGGCAAATAAAGTTCTCTCAATGATGTTGATTGAAAATCAAAGTGTTGCAGTAGTGGTTGATGAGTATGGTGGCACTTCCGGAATGATAACCATAGAAGATATAATTGAAGAAATTTTTGGTGAAATTGAAGACGAACACGATATCGAAGATCTTATAGAAAAACAGATACAATCTGATGAATTCCTGTTTTCGGGCAGGTTAGAAATTGATTATTTAAATGAAAAATATAATTTATCTATTCCAACTTCTGACGAGTATGAAACCCTTGCAGGATATATTTTACATCATTATGAAAACATACCATTGATTAATGAAAGCATGAAGATTAATAATTTTCATTTCAAAATTGTTCAGGCCGAAAAAAACCGGATCGAACTGGTTTATTTAAAAATTAGCAATCCTGATGTCTAAATTGTTGATATATCGTGGAAAATTTTAAATCAAAAAATTTACCTATTGCCTAAATAATTCCTATTAAAATTTCATTTTAGCAGAAAATACAAGCTAAGTATTTGTATTTGTGTGTTTTATTACAAACAGCTTTGTGATGTATTTTTTTTTAAATATGAACTTTCTGTTGTACATTTGCAAACTCTAAAAAAAAGTTTAATAAGATGGCAGTAATTGGTAAAATTAGGAAGCACTCAGGATTATTGGTAATTGTTATTGGAGTTGCATTAGCAGCTTTTGTTTTAGGCGATCTATCAAAAACCAGAACAAGTAATACAAACACCATTGGTGAGATTAATGGCGAAAAAATTTCTTATCGCGAATTTAATAATAGGCTCGATCAGAACCTCGAATACGAAAAGCAACGCTTAGGTAAGCAAAGCCTTGACGCAAATGAAAATTTCAACGTAAGGCAGATGACCTGGAATCAGTTTTTGAATGATGTAATTATGGGCGAAGAGTATGCAAAAATTGGCCTTGACGTATCTTCAGATGAATTATTTGAACTTGTTCAAGGAGCAAATCCTCACCGTTTTATTTTACAGTATTTTGGCAATCCAAATACAGGTGAATTTGATCGAAATATTGTTTTAAATTTCTTGCAAAACATAGATAATCTGGAACCTGCTGCAACAACACAATGGTTGCAAATTGAAAAAGCGATCAAAAGCGATCAACTCACACAAAAATTTATAAACCTTGTAAAAAAAGGATATTATGTTCCTGCTGAAATTGCCAATTTTGAATTTAAGGCTCAGAATGAAAAAGTTAAAATTGAGTTGATTTCAACTTCATATTTTGAAATTTCAGACAGTCTTGTAAGCGTAACTGAAAAAGAAATCGAGAAATACTATTCTGAGCATCTTGCCGATTATCAGCAACAAGAAGAACAACGAGATATTGATTATGTAATGTTTGAGGTTAAACCTTCAGTTGAAGATCGTGTTAATACAACCAATCAGGTGAATACTATTTTTCAAGAGTTTAAAAATACTACCAATGTAATGACCTTTGTTAATTCTGTTTCTGATCGTCGTTATGATAGTAACTATTATAAAAAAGAAGAATTACCTGTTCAATTAGCAGAGACTTTGTTCAATGTAGAAGTTGGAACTTTTGCCGGGCCATACCTTGATAATGACGTATACTATATGGCTAAATTGATGGATTCGCAAGTCAGGGCCGATTCATTGAGTGCCACCCATGTGCTTATATCCTATATCGGGGCTCAATACGCCGGTCCTGAAATCACTCGAACACGTGAACAAGCAAAAGCATTAGCAGATAGTATTTATAATGTTGTAAAAGCGAATAAAAATAAAATTAATGAGATCGCTAAAGCAATATCTGATGATCCTTCGGCCAAAGAAAATGATGGTGACACAGGATGGTTTCCTGATATGGGAATGATTTCCTCATTTAATAATGCAATAATGGATAACGCATTGAACGATATTGTGATCTCAGAAACTCCATTTGGCTATCATGTGATAAGGGTAATGGGTAAGAAGGGTTTTAATCAAAAAGTAAGGGTTGCTGTTATTGAGAGAGCGATTGAAGCAAGCGGAAAAACTTATCAGGATACTTATACTGAAGCAAGTAAATTTGCTGCTTTAGCCACAACTCCAGAAGCATTTGAAAATTCGATTATTGAGCAAGGGCTTAATAAACGCAGTGTTCCGGGATTGCGTAAAATGAGTAATTATATAGCCGGAATTGAAAATCCCAGAAGTATTATCCAGTGGGCTTTTAATACAGAAACTACTAAAGAAATCATTTCACCTATTTTTGATTTAGATGGGAAATATGTGGTTGCTCATATAAGTGGGCTTCATCCAAAAGGAGATATGGCTTTAGAAGAGGTACGTGAATTAGTAAGATCTCAACTTATTAAAGATAAGAAATATGAATACTTTTTAAGTAGAGTAAACGGGAAAACCGATCTGAATCAAATTGCGTCCGAATTAGGAAAAATTCCGCAGGAAATAGAATTGAATTTTGCTTCCCCAAATGTTGAAATATATGGAAGAGAGCCAAGATTAGTCGGTAAAGTTTTCTCGATGCAACTTGGAGAAAATTCATCATTGTTTAAAGGGAATAATGGAGTGTATGCTTTCAGTGTTATTGAAACTACTCCAGCTCCTGAAACTGCATTGCTCGATTTTTATAGAAATCAATTAGTAATGATGTTGGAAAGCAGATTAGCAAACAACTCCCTTTTTCAGGCATTAGAAACCAATGCAAAAATTGAAGATAGCAGATATTTGTTTTACTAATAAAAAATATTAAATAAAAAAAGGTGGCAATTTTATTGTCACCTTTTTTTATAGGTTTTCAAGCCGTGATGCATCTTGCCTGATAAAGATAAACAGGAGTATTGTAAATGCCCATAGGGATGACCCACCGTAACTCAGGAAAGGTAATGGGATTCCTATAATCGGTGCAAGCCCAATGGTCATTCCGATATTCACTACAAAATGAAAAAATAAAATAGAGGCGACCCCATAACCATAAATCCTACTGAAAGCCGAGCGCTGTCGCTCGGCAAGAATTATTAACCTTATAATTAACCAAATAAATAAGCTTACTAAAACAGCACTTCCGAATAAACCCCACTCTTCTCCAACTGTGCAAAAAATAAAATCGGTACTTTGCTCAGGAACAAAATTAAATTTGGTTTGGGTACCTTTTAAAAATCCTTTACCAAAAAACCCGCCACTTCCTATTGCAATTTTTGATTGATTAACATTGTACCCGGCCCCTTTCGGGTCAGATTCCTTTCCTATTAAAACATTAATCCTCTTTTTTTGATGTGGTTCTAGAATATTGTCAAATGCATAGTCGACACTTAGAATATAAGTTGAGCCAACCAGAAGTATTAACAAAACAGCCAAGATACTTCTTTTGCTCTTTCTGATTCTTAAATAGAACAAAATGAGAATCCCGGAAAGAATAGCGATGACAATATATGCATGCAATAGTAGTGTAGTGATGAACAAAATTACAGCAAAGGCTCCAAAAATTAAAAATTTGGATGAAAGCCCTTCCCTGTAAAGTACAATTATTAAGGAGCTAAAAACCAAAGCTGAACCTGTTTCGGGTTGCAGTAATATAAGGATTGCAGGAATTGAGATAATCAGTCCCACTTTAAACAAACTGTTAAATCGTCGAAGATTTACATTTTGACCACTCAGAAATTTAGCAAGAACCAAAGCACAGGTAAATTTTGCAAATTCTGATGGCTGAAGTCCAAATCCTCCAATTTGGAACCACGATCTTGATCCTGATATTTTTGTTCCAATGACCAGCACGGCCAATAATAAAATAATCCCAATTACATACAATAAGTATGAAAAAGCTGAAAACAACTTTGCATCGATGAGTAAAATTGCAAAGGCAATAATAAAAGCAGCCGCAATCCAAAGCAATTGTTTACCATAACGTTGTGAAAGATCAAATATACCGCGATGTGCTTCATCATAAATAGCCGAATAAATACTCAACCATCCAATCAGTACCAGCATTAAGTAAAGAAATACAGTTATCCAATCAATATTTAAAAAGGTTCCTGTTCTTGCTCTCAACGTTTGTTTTTTATTAAAACTGTGTTTAACATTTTTTCTTCGGTTGCAGTATGCTTTACGGTTCCATTCAAGTACTTTTCAATCATTAAGCTTGCAATAGGTGCTGCCCAGGTTGCTCCAAAACCACTATTTTCAACTACGACAGAAATTGCAATTTTGGGATTATCGCGAGGCGCAAAAGCAACAAATACGGCATGGTTTTCACCAAATGGATTTTCTGAGGTCCCGGTCTTGCCGCACATTTGTAAACTATCAATACGAAACCATCTGGCTGTTCCGCTTTCACCCGCGTAAACCAGGGCCATTCCTTCAATAACGGTTTCGTAATGTTCTCTTGGAATCTTGTTACGGATAGGTTCATTAAATGCGGTATTGGGATTCCCATCGATGGAGGTGACAAAATGCGGGGGTAAATAATAACCCCGGTTTGCAATAAGCGCAACTTGGTTTGCCAATTGTAAAGGTGTTATTTCAATCTCACCTTGGCCAATCGATAATGATCTTATCGTAATAGCCTTCCAACCATTTTTACCATAATATTTATCGAAATATGAAAAATCGGGCAAGTTGCCATTTTTTTGTCCTATGATATCAGACGTCAGTTTTTGCCCGACTCCAAAATCACTCATTTGGCTGCGCCAATTTTCATAAGCTTGCTGAATTGTTGCATACTTCCCTTGTTCAACGATAGATTTAAAAACCTTATAAAAATATGGGTTGCACGACTGTTCTATAGCATGATTCAGGTCGAGTGGAGAGTAATGATTGTGGCTGCAAACAATCGGTGAGGAATGAACTCCCTGACAGGTATATCGCGTACCCGAATTTAACACACCGTCGTTCAATCCTATTAGCGCATTTAATAGTTTGAAGGTTGAACCAGGAGGATACTGAGCCATAATTGCCCTGTTAAAAAGAGGTTCTAAACTATCACTACTTAGTTTTTTAAAATTAGAACTTCTAATTCGCCCAATTAATAAATTAGGATCATAGGCAGGACTGGATACCATACTCAAGATTTCACCCGTTGATGGTTCAATGGCCACGATACTGCCTTTTTTGCCATTCATCAAAAGCTCTCCATAAGCTTGCAATTCGGCATCAATAGAAATTTGCAAATTCTTACCCGTGTTCGACATGGTATCGTATCGGCCTTCTAAATATGCCCCTTTTTCTCGATTGAAAACATCAACCAATCTATATTTAATGCCCTTTTCTCCCCGGAGTTCTGTTTCATAAAATTTTTCAATTCCATTTTTCCCAATATAATCACCCGAATTATAGTAAGGGTTATTGCTTACTTCATTTTGTGTTACTTCACCAATATATCCTAAAATATGAGCGGCAATAGGTCTGGGATATTTTCTTAAAGTTCTGGACTGAACAAAAAACCCAGGAAATTTATACAATCGTTCTTCAAGATAACCAAAATCTTCTTTGGAGATTTGTTCAAGAAAAATCGATGGTTTGACTTTGGAATAGCTTTTAGCTTTGTAAAGCAACTCAAGAAAGGTGTTATTATCGATCTTCAATAACTTACATAATTCTGCCGTATCAATATCGATAACCAAATTTGGCGTTACAAAAAGGTCATAAGAAGCTTCATTGTACACCAACAATTCTCCGTTTCTGTCCTTGATCAGCCCCCTTGCAGGATAGATGGTGATCTTTCTCAAAACATTATTTTCCGCTGAAAGCTTATATCTATCATCTATCACCTGAAGAAAAAATAATCGGGCAATATAAATAACCCCAATTATTACGACGATCGTAATGATAACTGTTTTCCTATGAGCGTAAGATTTTGTCATACAGATAGATCAATTTGTATAGATTTAAATTGTTATAGTGCTTTCAGAAATGATGTTATGGATACAATTATTACCACATTTTTAGATCAATAAAGTTATAAATTTATATCAATACTATTGATTAATTTTGTGTGAAGATGGGAGAAATAAATTCATATACTGGTAATATTTTTAATATTCATAAAGAAAGAGAATTTGAAGATCTGGCACTGAAAATTTTCAAATATCAATTTCAAAATAACAAAGTTTATAAATTGTACATTAAAACTTTGGGTTTGGATAATACTAAAATCAGGAAAATAAAAGATATCCCGTTTCTCCCTATTGATTTTTTCAAAACACACAAAGTAGTCGGTTCGACCCAAATACCTGAACAAATATTTACAAGTAGTGGAACTGGCGGTGCTTTGCAAAGCAAACATTTTGTTACTGATATTAAGGTTTATATTCGATCGTTCTTAAAAGGATTCTCGCACCATTATGGAGAGGTAAGTAATTATTGTATTCTGGCTTTATTGCCCTCATATCTCGAACGAGAAGGATCATCTTTGGTGTTTATGGTAAATGAACTCATTAAGCAAAGCAATCATGTTGAAAGCGGATTTTTTTTAGATAATCATGCCGAACTTGTGGAGATGCTAAATTCGAAAAATCTTAAAAACAAAAATGTTCTGCTGATGGGAGTGAGCTATGCACTACTCGACTTAGTTGAAAATTTTAGCGTAAGGCATCCAAATTTAATAGTGATGGAAACCGGAGGAATGAAAGGTCGACGTAAGGAACTCATCAGAGAAGAACTACATGAAATTCTTAAAAAAGTATTTGGGATTAATTCCATACATTCTGAATATGGTATGACGGAATTGTTGTCTCAGGCATATTCTTCCGGCGAAGGCATTTTTACCACTCCACCATGGATGAAAATATTAATACGCGATCCTAATGATCCATTTCAACTACTGGAAAATGGTCAATCCGGAGGCATTAATGTAATCGATTTAGCAAATATTAATTCGTGTTCATTTATCATGACACAAGATCTAGGCAGGATGACAAATGATAATACGTTTGAAGTTTTAGGAAGGTTTGATGCGAGTGATATTAGAGGATGTAATTTGTTGGTAGATTAGTGTTTTATTTTTTAAGATTGGGAATCATTTGAAATGCCACATTTAAGATATGGTTATGATCAAATGCTAACTCTGGCAACTGAGAAATTTCAAACCAAGCTGCATTTTTTGCGTCATCTCCGGCTTCAACTTCCGCTTGTTCATGATGGGTTCCCCAAAATATAATTGAAATTGTTCTGCCGCGGGGATCTCTTCCGGGTTTACCAAAGGTTTGCAGTTGAAAAAGCTCAATATTTTTTAAGCCGGTTTCCTCTTCAAGTTCACGATACGCTGCTTCTATCAAATCTTCATCCATCTCAACAAATCCACCCGGTAAGGCCCAACTGTCTTTAAAGGGGTCGTATTTACGTTGAATCAGCAAAATCTGAAGCTCAGGCTTTTTTCTGAATATCAGGCAATCAACTGTAACCGCAGGACGGGGATAATCGTAAGTATAACTCATTACATTTCAAATTGAAGTATAAATATACTAAAAAACCTCCCATTTCTGGGAGGTTTTAATGCACCAAATATTTAACTAACATGAAATTGCAATCACAAAACCAATATAGATTTTGTGAAATCCTTTTTAATTATGGTCAACATAACCATCTTTGAGTCTGAATTATAAAGAACCTCGATAATATTTAATTAAAGACGACTCCAGTAAAAAGTAAAGGTTGACGCTTATAGTAATGCTAAATGTATGCCAAACTTTTATATACTTGAAAATCAGCAAATATGTCTTTGAAAAATTTTCGAGATGTGTTCGTTTCTTTTGTACGGTTGTACAAGAGCGTACACGAATTTACAAATAACAAAGGAAATTTTAGGTTATTATAAGCAATTCCTATTAATCTATATAAAATTACTTCGACTTGGTTTTACCATCGAGGATAATTACAATTTCACCTTTAATGGCTTTATTCTTAAAATGGGTATATACTTCTTTGATGGTTCCCCGAGCATTTTCTTCGAAAACTTTTGTTAACTCTCTCGATACGCAAATTTTTCTGTCCGCTCCGAAAACCTCCATAAATTGCTCCAGTGTTTTTAATAGTCGATGAGGTGATTCGTAAAAAATCATTGTATAGCTTTGATCAGCCAATTGTTCAAGTTTTGTTTTTCGCCCTTTTTTTACAGGTAAAAATCCTTCAAAAACAAATCGATCAGAGGACAATCCGGATTGCACCAATGCAGGAACAAAAGCTGTCGCACCCGGTAAACATTCAACTTCAACACCTGCCTCTATGCATGCTCTAACCAAATAAAATCCGGGATCGGAAATCCCGGGGGTACCTGCATCGGATATAAGTGCAATGGTATCGCCATTTAATAATTGTTCGACTATGGCTGCGGTAGCCTGATGTTCATTGAACTGATGATGTGAACGAAGTCGGTTGCTGATTTGGTGATGCTTTAATAAAATCCCTGATTTTCTGGTATCCTCTGCCAAAATAAAATCTGCTTCTTTTAATATCCTTATGGCTCGCAGACTTATATCTTCAAGATTTCCAATAGGACTGGGTACGAGATAAAGTTTTGACATGGGTTCTTTTTGGATTAATCTAGCTGATTGAATATTTGCGGTTTACAATTGTTTTTAATTTGATGACAACCTCATCTTTTTCATCCCAACCAAATTGTTCCTTAAATTGATTAAAAGTCGAAATTGCTCCATGATAATTGTTTGCCAAATTTAGCTTGTCAATTGATTGATTATAAATTTTTAAGTCTCCTGCAAATAATTCGTTAATAAATAAAAATTTTTCATTGATCCCGATCGCTGCTTTTATGTCGCTTATTTTATTTTGCTGAATTCGATCAGCAAGTCTGGGGTCTTGACCTTCACTTAGCTTATCTGCAAGGTTCTTCTTTGCTTCCGAAAATAAATCTGAGTTGGGATGAATAAAAACTTCTTTTTCATTTTGGCTTTCTGTTTTACGATTTAATGAAAAACTAACAACAGGCATTTCATGATCATCTTTGATTGCTGGTTCCAGTTTAGGTTTGATTATAGGGTCGGTATTTTGAACAATATCCGGTTTAGGAGGTTCTGGCTCAGATTGTTTTATTTCTACAATAGGTTCATGCTCCTTTATTTGTGTAACAATTGTATCCTCCTTTACCGATTTGATTACCTTTTCAGGATTCGTTTGTCCTGATTTTGAAATATCTTCCTCTAAATGTTTGATCTGATCGAGGATATGGATTGTTTCATATAGTTTTAACACATTTTTTTTGAGCAAATCAATGTATAGCTGAGGAATTTCACCTTTTTGTGTTTTTAACATCTCTGCTTGTTCGTTGATTAGGTCTAGCAGTTCAATCATCGCATTTTTAGAGGTATCGAATTTATTCATCCCTTAAATATTAAAATTGATATAAACATTGCAAAAATAAGCCCGAAAAAATATTAATTTAGCAAGTATTCGAATATTAATTAATTGATCTGATAAAGATAAAAAAAGTAAAACTGTTTACATTAAATGTTTCTAGAAAAAACAGCAAATCCAAAAAAACGAACAGGTTGGATTGAAGTAATTTGTGGTTCAATGTTTTCGGGTAAAACCGAAGAATTAATCCGTCGATTAAATCGGGCAAAGATTGCCAAACAAAGAGTTGAAATATTCAAACCTGAGGTAGATAAACGATACGACGAAAAAAATGTTGTATCGCATGATGCCAATGCAGTACAATGTACGCCGGTTCAAACGGCTGCCCAAATATTATTGTACGATATTGATGTCGATGTAGTCGCAATTGATGAGGCTCAGTTTTTTGATATGGAATTGGTGAACGTAGCTAATGTGCTGGCCGACCGTGGTTTCAGGGTAATCGTAGCCGGACTTGATATGGATTTCAGAGGAGTTCCGTTTGGTCCTATTCCCGGCTTGATGGCAACGGCCGAATACGTTACAAAGGTGCATGCTATTTGTATGACTTGTGGCAATTTGGCCCAATATTCTCATCGTACCATTAAAAATGAAAGTCTGGTAGTTTTGGGAGAAAAAGAAAGTTACGAACCATTATGCCGAAGTTGTTTTCTGAAAGTTCAAAAGGTCTAAACAATCCTAAAAAATCAACTTTTCTTAAATTCCCGCAATTTTATTAATATTGCAACTGATTTCTTTTATAAAACTTAGTAATATAAATTAATTTATACACAGATGAAAAATCCGGCAACCCTTTTATTAATCATTTCAGCACTGATAATGATTTCGTGTGGCGCACCTAAAAAAACTTCAAACGAAAACACCCTTGTTAAGATTAGTACAGAATACGGTGATATTACATTGAAACTATATGATGAAACCCCCAAACATCGTGATAATTTTATTAAGTTGATTCAAGAAGGTTGGTATGAAGGATCCACTTTTCATCGTGTGATCAGTCAATTTATGATTCAGGGTGGCGGAAGTGCAAAAGGCGAAGATGACCCGGGTTATAAAGTTGATGCGGAAATTCTACCAAAATTCTTCCATAAAAAAGGAGTATTGGCGGCTGCTCGTCAGGGTGATAATGTAAATCCTGAACGTGCCTCATCAAGCAGTCAGTTTTATATCGTACAAGGAAAAAAATTTACTGATGATGATTTTGCAGCTGTCGAGGCCAGAACCGGAATGCCCGTTCCTGAAGAACACAGAGAAGTTTATAGAACCATTGGCGGAACTCCTCATTTGGATGGTGCCTATACTGTTTTTGGTGAAGTTACAGAAGGCCTGGATGTAGTGGATAAAATTGCTGCTGTGGAAACCGGACGTGGCGACAAACCGGTTAAAGATGTTAAAATGAGCATCAAAATAATAAGATAAGATTTTAATGAAGGATAAAATAATACAATTACTGGACGAGATTTCTGTCTTTACTACTGAGAGTAAAGAAGAGTTGGATCAGTTTAGAATTAAATATTTGAGTAAAAAAGGCTTGATCCCTTCGTTGTTCGGCGATTTTAAAAACGTAGAGCCTGAGCTTCGTAAAGAAATTGGTCAGGCATTGAATGATCTTAAAAATCAGGCTCAGAATAAATTAAGCTCACTCACAGAAATATTGGATAATAATATACAGGAATCAAGTGGGGATTTGGATTTAAGCCTTCCGGTTAATTTTGAAGAATTGGGTGCCCGTCATCCACTTTCGATTGTTCGGAATAAAATTATTGAAATCTTTGCACGACTTGGTTATAATGTATCTGAGGGACCGGAAATTGAAGATGATTTTCACAATTTTACGGCTTTAAATTTCCCGGCCGATCATCCGGCACGTGATATGCAGGATACTTTCTTTATTGAGAAAGATCCCGACATTGCCCTAAGAACGCATACTTCATCGGTTCAGGTGCGTGTAATGCAAAGTCAAAAACCACCTATCCGGACAATTTCACCCGGCAGGGTTTTTCGAAATGAAGCCATTTCTGCCCGGGCACATTGCATTTTCCATCAGGTCGAAGGCTTGTACATCAATAAAAATGTATCGTTTGCCGATCTGAAGCAAACTTTGCTTTATTTTGCCCGCGAGTTTTTTGGTGAGCATACCCAAATCCGTTTACGACCATCTTATTTCCCGTTTACCGAACCCTCTGCCGAAATGGATATTTCGTGTAATATTTGTGGAGGCAAGGGATGTAATATTTGTAAACATTCGGGTTGGGTCGAAATTCTGGGATGCGGAATGGTTGATCCGAACGTATTGGAAAACTGTGGAATCGACAGCAAGGAATATACCGGATTTGCCTTTGGAATGGGCATCGAACGTATTGCCATGCTTAAATATCAGATCAACGATATCCGCTTATTTTTCGAAAATGATAAGAGGTTTTTGAAGCAGTTTGATAGCGCAATCTAGTCTGAACACCATTAAGGATTTTTCTTTATATTCTTATTTTCAATAAACTGAAGTTCCAACTCGGCTAGTAATTGGTGGATGTTTTTCACTTTTGACAAATCCAGTTCGTACGCTGTAAGTACATTTGGAATTGTTTTTATCTCCTGAATCAATTCTTTTTTTCTGTTTTTTGGAAATTCGTTTTCTATCAATAGAAAATAATCGATGGATCCAATGTTTGGAATCAGTTTCCCGTCAGAATGGTGATTTGAGATCAAGCAATAATTGTTTTGTGTTTCAAGGCATTGATAAAAGAAAACCGAATAGTTTAAATCGGCTTTGTCATGGCCCTCCTGAATAAAATCATCAATTCTGCTTAAATGTAAATGAAGTTTCTTGTTTAAAAAAAAAGTCAGGCGGTAATCCTTTAAATGGCAAGAAATCCCTATCAACGTATATTCGGATGAAAAATCGATTTTAAAGGTTAGTTTTTTTGCCATTTTAAAACTCTTTGACGATAAATATAAGAAAATAGCAGCAGATAAGAAAGGTTGATGAAATAGTTAATTTGACTGAAGCTTACTAAATGCTTTTTCGGAGGCAATTTGTTCGGCTCCTTTAATTGAAAAATCCTGGCCGCTTTCAATCACTTCACCTTCAATTAATATTCTGACCAGAAATTGTTTCTTGAAGCCTTCACCAATTTCCTCAACCACTTTAAAGTCGACCGATTTTTTTTCTTTTTGTCCCCATTCAACCAATTTGCTTTTATAGTTCACAATTTGGGTTTCGAGTTCATCCAAATTCAAATGAATATTAATAATGCGGTTAATGATAATTTTTCGGGTAAATTTATATCCTTTATCTAAATATAAAGCTCCGATAAATGCTTCAAAAGCATCTCCGTTCATCGATTTGCAAATAGTTTTTGTATCGATGGCAGAATTAATAAGTTTGGTAAGACCTAATTTTTTTGACAAATTATTTAGTTGCGATCTGCTAACGATTTTTGAACGCATTTCTGTTAAAAAGCCTTCATCTTTATAAGGGAATTTTTTAAAAAGCAGGTCGGCAACAACAGCCCCAAGTATGGCATCTCCTAAGTATTCAAGGCGCTCGTTACTTACCCGAACACCGTTTGAAAGTTCTTTTGCAACTGATTTGTGCCTAAAAGCCAATAAATATAAAGAAATATTATGAGGATAATACCCAAAAACATTCCTTAAACTGAGGAACAATTTTCTGTTGTCGGAAAAATAATGTAGTATATACTTATAAAAAATCAAAATGAAAGATTATCTCACGAATTTTTTGAAGATAATGGAAGCATTATGTCCACCAAAACCAAATGTATTGCTTAAAGCCACATTAATCACTCTTTTCTGAGCCTTGTGAAATGTAAAGTTTAATTTATTGTCAATTTCAGGATCGTCAGTAAAATGGTTGATCGTTGGTGGTACAATATCATTTTGAACCGCAAGTATAGTAGCAATAGCTTCAACAGCACCAGCTGCACCCAATAAGTGCCCTGTCATTGATTTTGTAGAGTTGATATTGATTTTGTATGCATGCTCACCAAATAGGCCAACGATAGCTTTTGGTTCAGCGATGTCACCAACAGGAGTTGAAGTACCATGTGTGTTGATATGATCAATATCGGTAAGCTTTAAACCTGCATCTTCGATGGCATTTTTCATGCAATTTTTTGCACCCAACCCATCCGGATGAGGGGCGGTCATGTGATGTGCATCGGCTGAAAGGCCGCAACCGGCTACTTCAGCATATATTTTTGCGCCTCTTTTTAAGGCATGTTCTAATTCTTCGAAAATAAGGGCGCATCCACCTTCACCTAATACAAAACCATCACGGTCTTTATCAAATGGACGGGATGCGGTTTTTGGATCATCATTACGTATTGAAATTGCATGTAGGGCATTAAAACCACCAACACCTCCTTCGGTTATAGCTGCTTCGGATCCACCGGTAATAAAAACATCAGCTTTTCCTAATCGAATCAAGTTGAATGCATCAGTTAAAGCATTTGCAGATGAAGCGCAAGCAGAAACAGTTGCAAAATTTGGTCCCCTGAAACCATATTTAATTGAAATATGGCCTGAAGCAATATCAGCAATCATTTTTGGAATAAAAAATGGATTGAAACGCGGAGTTCCATCTCCTTTGGCAAAATCAGAAATTTCATCTTGAAATGTTTGAATTCCGCCAATACCCGAAGCCCAAATAACACCAACTCGATCCAAATCAATTTTTTCCAAATCAAAACCTGCATCAGCAATAGCCTGATCGGCAGAAACAAGGGCAAATTGTGAATAACGATCATGCTTTCTTGCTTCTTTGCGATCCATGTAGTTTGTGATGTCAAAATTTTTAACTTCACAAGCAATCTGGGTCTTAAATTTTGATGAGTCAAATTGCGTAATTGGGCCGGCACCACTAACTCCATTAACCAATCCATCCCATAATTCAGGAATTGAATTGCCAATTGGAGTTAGGGCTCCAAGACCTGTAACTACTACACGTTTTAATTCCATGTAATTCGTTTGTTTATTTTACGTTTGCTTCAATGTAAGAAATAGCATCACCTACAGTACCAATTTTTTCAGCTTGGTCATCCGGAATTGCCATGTTGAATTCTTTTTCGAATTCCATGATCAACTCAACAGTATCAAGTGAATCAGCTCCAAGATCATTTGTGAAGCTTGCTTCTGGAGTTACTTCACTCTCGTCAACACCTAGTTTATCAACGATAATCGCTATTACTTTTGATTTAGTATCAGACATATCTTTATTATTTTGGTTAAACAGTGTGCAAAGAAATAAAATCTATCATTTAAAAGCAAAGAAAATCTGATATATTTAACTTTACTTTTTCATAATGAGCGGATTAACAAATATTTGCAAAGTAAGCTATTTTTTAAGATATCATGCTATAATTGGTAAAATAAATAATAAATTTGAACGCCATTAGTAATTAGTACTTGTACAAAAATATGAAAAAAATTGCCATTTTTGCCTCGGGCAACGGATCAAATGCTCAAAATATATCGGATTACTTTGCAGATAATGAGAATATTAAGATCTCGTTGATTTTATCAAACTGCAAGGATTCCTATGTGCTGGAAAGGGCTAAAAAATTAAAAATTCCCGCAGTTTATTTTGATAAAAAGGACTTTTACCTTTCCGAAAATGTGTTAAATAAATTGCAGTCATTTCAAATTGATTTCATTGTTTTAGCTGGATTTTTATGGTTTATCCCTCAAAATCTGATTCAAAACTTCCCAAATCGCATCATAAATATCCACCCGGCTTTGTTACCTAAACACGGGGGCAAAGGAATGTATGGCACGAAAGTACATGAGTCGGTAAAAGAATCGGGTGATACCGAAACAGGTATTACCATTCATTTTGTAAATGATAAATATGATGATGGGAAGATTATTTTTCAAGCTAAGGTGAAAGTTGAACCAAATGATTCGCCAGAAGATATAGCCAATAAAATTCACAAACTTGAATATGAGCATTTCCCCAAGGTAATCGAAGGATTACTTTAATGGCAAGATTTAAGAAGCTTAGTATTGGTTGAACTTACTCATTTCCTCCATTGGCTTTCTGACTTTTGTTCTCAGCTTATAATCGTCAGGAGCATAACCCACACTAATTAATAAAGCCAAATCTTTTTCTTTTGGAATTTTTAATAGGGTTTTAATGGCCTTCTCGTTGTACCATCCAATCATACAAGTGCCCAATCCTTCTTCTTCTGCCTGAAGGCAAAAATGTTCGGCAGCCATTCCCAAATCCATTAATTTCCAGCTGCGGTTTTTTAATCGACCGCCAATTCTGTTAACTAAGGGTGGTTTTTCAAGGGTGATGGCAATAAGAACAGGTGACTCAAGTGTGAATTTGTTGAAATTAACCAAGGTAGAAAAGGTCTCTCTGGCAATTTTGTCCTTCAAATCTGGCTCGTCAATTACTATAAATTTCCAGGGTTGAGAGTTAGATGCAGAAGGTGATAAACGGGCGGCTTCAAGGCAACGAAGAAGCTTCTCTTTATCAACAGGTTTATCCGTATATTTTCTTACGCTTTGACGATGATTTATTAATTCTAAAAAATCCATTCTAATAATTTTATATCATTTTTGTAATAACTTAATTTCTTATCCACTCCTAAACACTTTAACACGCCATTACCGTTTTAA
The DNA here is from genome assembly GCA_018816945.1 of Bacteroidota bacterium. NCBI lineage: Bacteria > Pseudomonadati > Bacteroidota > Bacteroidota bacterium. Next base: position 330,459 of record JAHIVC010000099.1, read on the forward strand.
TTATATCCTTTTTCTGATCGTTTCAGTTTCTTTTTCAAACCCCTTTTTCCCCAGCAAAGCAAACATATTTGATTTATAGGCTTCAACCCCGGGTTGGTCAAATGGATTTACTTTTAATAAATAGCCACTTAAAGCACAAGCAAACTCAAAGAAAAAAACCAACTGCCCCAGAACAAACTCGGAAATTTCAGGAACCCGGATTTGAATATTTGGAACCCCGCCATCAACATGGGCAAGGGTTGTACCGATTTCTGCCATGTGATTAACTGATGAAATTCTTTTCCCACTGATATAATTTAGCTTATCCAAATCTTCATCATTCTTTGGGATTTTAAGTTCCTTATTGCTGTTTTCAATAGAAATTACGGTCTCAAAAAGATTTCGGATTCCTTCCTGAATATATTGCCCCATCGAATGCAGATCGGTTGTGAAACCTACTCCGGCCGGGAATATTCCTTTGTTTTCTTTGCCTTCACTTTCACCATATAATTGTTTCCACCATTCTGTAAAATAGAACAAACGTGGCTCATAATTGACCATGATCTCGTTTGTAAACCCATTTTGATAAAGGAGATTTCTGATAATGGCATATTGGGTGGCCGGATTTGAATCAAAAGAAGTGCTTTTGGTTAAAAGTTCTTTTTTCATCGATTTAGCACCATTTATGAAAGCCCTTATATCATAACCAGCAACCGCTATGGGGAGCAAACCAACCGGTGTAAGAACCGAATAACGTCCACCTACATCATCAGGAATGTCATAAGTTTTATACCCTTCAATATTTGCTAATTCTTTTAAAGCACCGCGATTACTATCGGTGATGGCAAATATTCTCTTTACCGCCTCTTCACGTCCATATTTCTTTTCAAGATGCTCTTTTAATAATCTGAATGCGATGGCAGGTTCTGTGGTTGTTCCCGATTTTGAAATGACGGCGAGAGAATAATCTTTTTTGTTTAAAATCTCGATTAAATCACACAGGTAGTCTTCACTGATATTTTGCCCTGCATACAAAATGAGCGGCGATTTTTTTTCATCCTGAAGTTGTACAAAATGATGGCTTAAAGCATCAATGATTGCACGGGCTCCCAAGTAGGACCCTCCAATCCCAATCACGACAAATATTTCGGAATTTAAATTGATTTTTTTAGCAATAAGTTGAATATCCTCAATCAATTCGGTACTTATTTGATCGGGCAAATCAATCCAGCCAAGGAAATCATTACCTTTCCCTGTTTTAGATAATAATTCTTTATAAGCGATTTCGATTTCGGATGAATATTCGTTAATATGATCTTGATCAAAAATATTCAGGACATTTTTAAGTTCAATTTTCATGATGATGGATCTTGTTTTTTACAAATGTAAGGATAATGTCAACATTTGTAATTCAGAAAATGGCATAAAAAAACAGCCCCCGAAGAAGCTGTTTTTTTCTATGAAACAAAAACCAAATTTATATTATTAACCTTTTAATTACATAACTACGATACCATGAAATTAAATCGTTCGAAATAACATTACAAAGATATATCGTATTTTTGGGCTCAATTGTTAATGAACTTTAACAAACGTTAAAAAATGTTAAAGGACTGTAAATCATTGAGATCAAAGCATACATTTGCAGCATGAACAAAAAGCTGATTATTTTTATTATTTTTTTAATGTCGGTGGCATTACTTGGGTTAATGAGTATCCAGGTTTATTGGATCAGGAATGCCGTGATCGTAAAAGAAGCAGGATTTGTACAAAGTGTAAACGAAGCCATTTCAAATGTTGTTTTAAGGCTCGAAAAAATTGAAAAAGTTAAAAATTTTCAGAATCCATTACTTCGAAATTCGAGTAGATTATCGTTGAATAAATATTTTGATTCTATTAACAAACAATTTATTGACGATATGTCAAAGATTACATCACTGCGCGAATATGAGTCCTTTAATCAAAAATCGATCGCAACACAACGTGAGTTCGGAAGTTTGTATCGTCACCAAAAGAAACAGCCGATTGAAGAAAGAATTAATGAGCCTCTTTTGGATTCGTTGATCAAGTTTGAACTTACAAAGTATGGAATTAATACACAATATGAATATGGAGTGTATAGCCCGGCCCGTCTTAATATGCTAATCCAGAAAACGGGAATGTATCCAACAGAGCTATTGAGTGAAGAAAGCTTCCAGTTTGCACTTTTCCCAAGCGATATCCAAGGAAACCCGGATTTCCTAATGTTATATTTCCCAAATGAACAACGCTTTTTGATCAGTAAAATGTGGTTATTATTACTTCTCTCAGCTGTACTGATGCTAATAATAATTTTATCATTTTATACTTCTATCAGCACCATTTTTAAGCAAAAAAGGCTTTCGGTAATGAAGAATGATTTTATTAATAACATGACCCACGAATTTAAAACCCCAATTTCTACCATAGCGCTTGTGTGCGAAGCATTAAAGGATAAGGATATCCAAAAAACAGAAGAGATTTATGATAATTATATTGGGATCATTAATGATGAGAATACACGGCTTAAAGTAATGGCCGAAAAAATATTGCAAACAGCCATTATTGAAAAGGGAAAACTTCACCTGAAAAAAGAATGGGTAGATATTCATGAGATAATACTTGAAGATGTTAGGAAAATCATGATTCAGGTCGAAAAAAAAGGAGGCAAAATCTATACTGATTTAAAAGCTGAGAATGTAAAACTTAAAGTTGACCCTTTACATATTACGAATGTGATATTAAATTTGCTTGATAATGCCATTAAATATACTATTGAAGAACCTGAGATATTAATCTCAACAACTGAAATGGATTCTGGCATAAAAATTAGCATTCAGGATAACGGTATTGGAATAGGTAAGGCAAATCAACGAAAAATATTTGATAAGCTTTATAGGGTTCCAACGGGTAATGTTCATAACTTTAAGGGCTTTGGATTAGGGTTAAGTTATGTTAAAGCGGTCATTGACAAGCATGGAGGTAGTATTAAACTAACAAGCGAGCTAAAAAGAGGATCTACCTTCCAGGTCTTTTTACCTTATAGCGATCAAAATAATTAATACATGGAACAACAAAAAGTATTATTAGCAGAGGATGATAAAAACTTAGGTACAATCTTGCAATCGTATTTAATTGCAAAGGGCTATCCAACCGATTTATGCGTAGACGGTGAAGAAGCTTTTATCCATTTTAAAAAAAACGAGTATAGTATCTGTATTTTGGATGTAATGATGCCAATAAAGGATGGTTTCACACTCGCAAAAGATATTCGCAATATCGACAAAGAAATTCCAATATTATTTCTGACGGCAAAAACTTTGCAAGAGGATAAGCTCAAAGGATTTGAATTGGGTGCCGACGATTATATCAGTAAACCCTTTAGCATGGAAGAATTACTCATGCGAATGAAGGCTATCTTAAGAAGGTCGGGCCAGAATGAAAACTTATCAAAAAATAATATTTATAAGTTGGGGAAATTCACGTTTGACTATAATAGACAGCTTTTGGTAATTGGAGAGGATGATCAAAAATTGACCTCTAAAGAAGCTGAGCTACTAAAACTATTAGGCGAAAATTTAAATCAGGTACTCGACAGAAGTGAGGCGTTAAATAAGATTTGGTATGACGACAGTTATTTTAATGCCCGAAGCATGGACGTATATGTTACCAAGCTTAGAAAGTATTTAAAGGCAGATCCAAACGTAGAACTTTTAAACGTACATGGTGTTGGATTTAAACTGGTAATTAATAGTTAGTTTGAACCGTTGAGCAAACTAAATTCACCGAATTCAAAATCTTCTTTATCTAGAATATCCCATAATTCTTTTGATCCGGAACCTTTCTCACGGTTGCATAATACAATAATCGATTTCTGCTGACGCATATCGCGGATATAATATGTCCGGAATCCTTTCCACCAACCAAAATGGTAAACTGTATTTTCTCTACCATCCTTTATCCTCCATCCAAATCCATAATTATCTTTTCGTTTCTTTGACTTGGGGCTTCCTGGCATAAATGCCATTTGTAGGGTGCTGTCGCCTAAAAGTTTGTTCAGATATAAGGCTTGATCAAACTTAAACATGTCCTCTATGGTGGTATAAACTCCTTTATCACCCATTACACCGTTTAAATACTCATTCCTTAGCTTTCTGGCACCTCTTCCAGTGCCACGGTAACTTGGTACTCCTACTGAAATATAATCCGAAACCTTGCTTTCGCCATTCATATTATAGACAAAGCTGCTGTTCATTCCAATAGGGTCAAAAATCTTTTCTTTTATAAATTGATCAAAATTTTTATGGCTGATACGCTCCACAACATTTGCCAGCATTGCGTAATTAGCGTTACAATAATGAAACCCATTGTTAGGTAAAAAATAGGGTTTTGGTTTATGTTCGATATACAATTTTAACATATCGTCGTTTGTAAGCGGGATTTCTTTGTTTTTCCATTGATCTTGTGCAAGAGTCATGTAGCGGGATAATCCCGATCGGTGATTCAGAAGTAATCGGATGGTTATTCCTTCATAAGGAAATTCGGGAATATATTCTCTAACGTCTGAATCAAGCTCCAGTAAATCATCTTCAACCAGCATTAAAATAGCTGTTGCGGTAAACATTTTAGATACAGATGCTAACTGGAATGCAGATGTTGTAGTAAGCTTTGTTTTTTTTACAATATCAGCAAACCCAAAAGCTTCTTTATAAACAAGCTTGCCTTTTACTGAATAAAGCACAGCCCCAGCGAATCCTTGCTTTTTATTCAATTGATCAAAAATTCCATGTAACCATTCGGCTTTTTGATCAATGGCTTTTTGATCTAAATCAATAAATATTGTATCGGGTATTTCCGGAATTTTTGGTGTTTCCGCCACTTGACTCTGACAAGCAAATAGTCCAGACAGTACAAGAATTATATAAGAAATAGTTTTAATATTCATTTGCGGATTTTTGCATCGGCAAAGTTATCAGAATCGGTAAACACAAAAACTGAAAACAGAAAATTTAACAGTTTTTAACCAAAATTAAGATACTGGGTTTATAATTTTTCGAAAACCTCCTTAAAATGCATGTTTACTTCTTCAGCAATTTGAAGTAATTCCTTATTTCCCAGCTGCCCCATCATTGAATAGGGATCAATAGCACATACTTCTACCCCCAAATCTTGTTCGATTACGATAACATTGCAGGGTAGAAGCACTCCAAGTTTATCCTCTAAAGATAGAGCTTTATAAGCCGAATGCGGATTGCATGCACCCAAAATAGTATATCTTTTAAAATCCACATCAATTTTTTTCTTTAAGGTTTCTTTAATATCAATTGTATTTAAAACCCCAAAGCCATGTTCTTTTAGTAAGGTGGTCACTCGTTCTATTGCTTCCTCAAAAGTGTAATTAACTGTTTTAGTGAGATAGTATTTCATCATAATATAATTATTTTTTTGTGGATGATGCCCGCCTGAAAGAATATATTCGGGCAGGAAACACCCATGTTTTTGATTTTATTATCATTATGTTTGTGTTTTACAAAACATGGGTGTTTCATAAAGTTTTATTTTATGCAAAATTAATTATTTTTTTATAATCATTTTTGTTACAAGACCTATCATTTTGAGTGATAAAAAATTTAGAATCTTAGATAAAACGATCCAATCTTATGATTTTAGCTGTCAATGGATAATATTCCGGGTTATTATTTTCATTTAAAATGAATTTGATATTAAAATAAAAACAAACTCATTTGGTTTTGATTTCATGAAAGACAAATTATTTCTTTCAGATTTTAATAAAGGCTATAATTAATTTGTTGTAATTCTGATAATTAATCACTTAATATAAAATTGTTTATGTTCAAATCCGTACAACCACTGTAACTATATGAACACTCTTTGCGTCAAATGTTTCAAAGGCCGGAATTAATAATATGATACTCACACAATTAAAATTGTGGCATATTTTTAGTTACTTTTGTTCACCAATTAATAAAACAAAAAGGAAATGAGACAATTTAATGCATTGAAGCGGATTAATGGAAACATGAAATATGTAATGATGGCTATACTTATTGTTGCAATAAGTGGAACAATTTATTCGCAAAAAGTATGGACATTAAAAGATTGCATAGAGTATGCTTTGGAAAACAACATTCAAATTAAGAAAAGTGAGTTGACTGCTGATGTTAATAAGGCCTCTTTTTTGCAATCAAAATTAAATTTGATCCCTTCAATTAATGGATCAACAAGTTATACATTTGGTAGTGGTCGTACAGATAATGGTGAATTCCAATATGTAAACACAAATACAAAAAGTGCTTCTTTCGGTATTTCTTCTGGTGTTACGCTTTTTGATGGTTTCCAAAAATATAATACCATTAAACAGAATCAATTTAATTATTTAGCAAGCAAATATGATTCGGATAAAATGCGTGATGATATTTCCTTAATGCTTGCCCAAAATTATCTGAATGTATTATTCAGCATGGAATTAGTTGAGAAATCACAAGCTCAAATTGATGTAACCACACAGCAAATCAGAAACACTCAAAAGCTTGTTGATGCCGGTACATTGCCCAAAGGTAGTTTGTTGGAGATCCAGTCTCAATTTGCATCCGAAGAAGTAACATTGATCAATGCACAAAATCGGCTTAACTTAGCTTATCTTGATTTATTGCAACTTTTAGAGTTACCCGCAACCGATAACTTTATTATTCAAAAACCGGATCTTTCAGTAGGCAATGAAATGAAAATTTTACCCGCTGAACAGATTTATGGCATTTCAGTAACACGACTTCCTCAAATAAAGAGTGCTGAATTACGTTATAAAAGTGCCAGTAAAGGAGTCGCTATCGCAAGAGGTGCCCGAAGCTTTGAAATAGCAGCATATGCAGGATGGAGAACAAACTATTATGATCAAATCCACCTTTACGATCGTACAACAAGCCCACCTCTGGACTTGGGGATAAAACCATTCAAAGATCAATACAAAGACAACCAAAGCAAGTATCTTCAATTTTCATTAAGTATTCCTGTTTTTAATGGATATGCTGTTTCAACAAATATTTCACGAGCAAAAATATCGGAAAAAAATGCTGAATATGATTTGCAACTTTCAAAAAATACGGTACGAAAAAATATAGAACAAGCCTATTCAGATGCACTTGCTGCCTATAAAACTTATAATGCAAGTATGAAATCAGTGGCCTCCTTCAACGAAGCTTTTAAATACATGGAACAGAAATTTAATGTGGGCCTTGAAAATTCATTAAATTATAATATGTCAAAAATGCAACTTTCAAAAGCGCAATCTGATTTACTGTCGGCAAAATACGATTACATCTTTAAATCAAAAATATTAGATTTTTACATGGGCAACCCACTTGTACTTGATGAAAATTAGGATTGTTTAAAGAACTTCATCAAATATATTTTTAAAAGCCCTCCAACAGAGGGCTTTTCTTTTAAATAATTCCATTACCATGTAATTTATTTTGTAATTTTATGCACTATTATAATTCACGATCATTTTAAACATTTTTTTAATGAAACAAAAAAAGTCAAATACCAAAAGATATCTCATTTGGATTGGGATTCCATTGGTAATTATTTTAATTGTATTTGCGGTTAACAAAAAGAAAACAACTGGTGAAACCAAAGTTAGCACAGAACTCGTTACCAAGAGAACAATCATTGAAACCGTTTCCGCAAATGGAAAAATTCAACCTGAAATTGATGTTAAAATCAGTCCTTATATTTCCGGTGAGGTTGTAGAACTTTATGTGAAAGAAGGTGATGAAGTAAAAGAAGGCAAATTGTTGGCAAAGATTGATCCCGAAATATATATTTCAAGTTACGAAAGAGCAGAAGCAGCTCTAAATACGCAAAAGGCAAATCAAGCAAACGCAAAAGCAAGGTTGGCCCAGGTTCAGGCACAATTTGTAAATGCTGAACTTTCGTACAACCGAAATAAAACTTTGTTCGATCAAAATGTAGTATCAAAAGCTGATATAGATGCTGCTGTTGCGGCTTTTAAAGTGGCAGAAGCTGAGGTTGAAGCAGCCAAGGAGAGTTTGAAAGCAGCAGAATTTTCTGTAGGAAGTACTGTGGCTTCTCTAAAAGAAGCGAAAGAAAACCTGAATAGAACAAGTATTTATGCCCCTAACGATGGTACTGTTTCAAAATTAAATGTTCAAAAAGGGGAACGTGTAACAGGTGCTTCACAGTTTTCTTCCGGAACTGAAATTATGCGGGTTGCAAATTTGCAAAATATGGAAGTGAAAGTTGAGGTAAACGAAAATGACATTGTTAGGGTTAGTTTATTTGATACTTGCCTGATAGAAGTTGACGCTTACTTAAACAAAAAATTTAAAGGAATCGTAACTGAAATAGCGACTTCGGCTAACGTAACCGGAGTTAGTGCAGATCAGGTTACCAACTTTCAGGTTAAAATTCGAATCTTAAGAGAATCTTATACTGAATATACAACTGAGAATAATCCAAATTATTCGCCATTTCGACCCGGAATGTCGGCAACAGTTGATATTCAAACAGAAACAGCTTTTGAGATACTTACTTTACCAATTCAGGCTGTAACTACCCGTTCTGATTCATCAGGTAATTTAAAAGTGGCTAGAACTGTTGAAAATAAAGACGAACCTGAAGTGAAAGTTGAAGAGGAAGTTATTGAATATGTATTCATGTATACTCCGGAAGGAATTGCCAAAATGATTAAGGTGATAACCGGCATCCAAAACAATACTTATATTCAAATTTTAGAAGGCTTGAAAGAAGGAGATGAAATTATTGTGGCTCCTTATCGTGCAGTATCTAAAAAATTAAAAGATGGGGATGTTGTGAGAAAAGTTCCCAAAGAAGAATTATTTTTAACTACCGAATAGTAAGTAAATAATTTTATACTTGAGACGCAGTGATGCGTCTCTTCTTTTTTCTGAAAATGGCTAAATTATTATTTCTGGAAACCGCGACACAAATTTGTTCGGTTGCACTTGCCGAAGATGGTGTTTTACTTTCAATAAAAGAAAGTGATTCAACAAACTCGCATTCTTCCCTTCTGACCAATTTTATTCAAAATGTTGTCAGTGATGCGAAAATTAAATTGCAAGATTTGGATGCCATTGTTATTAGCAAAGGACCCGGTTCCTATACCGGTTTGCGCATTGGCGTTTCTGCTGCCAAAGGATTATGCTACTCGTTGGATAAACCATTAATTGCAGTTAATACGCTTCAAAGTATGGCAATGGGCATGAAAAAAAATGAAAATGACTCAAAAGCGATTTTTTGCCCGATGATCGATGCCCGAAGAATGGAAGTTTATACCGCACTGTTTGACAATCAGAATAATGAACTGGAACCTACCTCCGCTAAAATTATTGATGAGTCGTCATTTATTGATTTATTAAAAGATCACACCGTTTATTTTGGGGGCGATGGAGCTGAAAAATGTAAAAGTGTTTTATCAAAAAACCAGAATGCTAAGTTCATGGATGAGTTTCGCATTTCAGCAAAAGATATGATTAAAATTGCTTTTCAGAAATTTAATGCCGGACAATTTGTTGATGTAGCCTATTTTGAACCCTATTATTTAAAAGATTTTATTGCCGGAATTCCTAAGGTTAAAGGGTTGAAATAAAACAAAGAAGGCAATAATTTCAATTATTGCCTTCTTTGTTTTATTGATTATGACAGTGATCGTCACAGCAACAACTTAACGAATTACTTTTTGCTTTTCTAAAGGCTTCCCTACCTTCCTTAAATGCAAACCATGCTACACCCAGAGAACCTGCAATATCAATGTATCCAACACTTGTCAGCTCATATAAAAGACTTGAAGCTAGTAGGATAAACGATAGATAAAAACAGGTTTTGGTACAATTGGCATCAGCAATGATGGCATCTGAATTAAGGGCTTTTCCAACACTTAGCTTGGAGGCCATCAAAAAATACATTGTGATAATTGAAATTGAAGAAACGATAATACCTACAAGTGTTGTATCCGGTTTAGTATTATTTAAAATGTTCAATGCACTTCCCACAATCAATCCTGCGGTCAATAAATAAAAAGCAAATCCTGTTATTTTCAATGCTTGTCGTTCAAAATGGTCACGATTATTTACATCTGAATATTTCATCCTTAAAATAAGATGAAGAATTCCAATTCCGGAGATTACCTCCACAAAACTATCTATCCCAAAACCAAGCAAAGCCAAGGTTTCATCTTCCATGCCATAATAAATGGAAACAAGGCCCTCAATTATATTGTAAGCAATGGTAATAATTGCAAGAATGAGTGCGGTTCTTATTAATTTGGATTTTTGTGTCATTAGACTTAGTATTTTTAAATTCGTATAGCAAGCATGAACGATTGATCCGAGCATACTTTATATAAAGCAAATAGTTAGTATGTGCTTCGAGCTTACTATTTAATATTCTTTTTTTCAGCTACCGGGCGATCATATAAACAACAACCGGGAAGTTTTTCGTAAACTTTATCATCGGCTTTGTATTTATCTGTATCGTGACCAACTTTTGCAATAGCCTTTTGAATTTCCGGCAAATTGGTTTTGCCGGTATCAAATGATACTTTGGCCATTTTGTTTGTTTTGTCCCATTCGGCCATGCTCACTCCCTCAATTGCTTTTGCTGCTTTTTCAATACGGGTTTTGCACATACCGCAATTTCCATAAACCTTAAATTCTTCTGTTTTTGAATCTTGAGCCGATGCTGTAATGCCAATAAATAGCATGATGCTTAGTAGTAAATTAATTTTAGTTTTCATTTTCGAGTTTTTTTAGTGGATAATTGTTTTGTTTATTGTTCTTTTCTTATTCCGGTAATTAAAAATATGATATTTTTGCAGCATTAAATGCCTCTTTAGCTCAGTTGGTAGAGCAGCTCATTCGTAATGAGCAGGTCGTGGGTTCAAGTCCCATGAGAGGCTCAAAATTTTTCGGGTGCAATTTAATCATTTGTTTATTCCGATTTAATAACTTCTTTAGTTTCTCCACATCTGAGCATCATATCTCCAAAATAAGGATTATTGATTTCTTCGTCGGCACTTAACCAAAAAGCACCTTTATTGTCGAATGCCATTGGGCAAAATTGAACATAAATTGTATTTTTATTCTTCAGCACAAATCCAAAGCTTTTTATTGCGATGGTCAGATGATCTGAAACAAGCTCAAAGTGGCTTCGTTTCATTTCAATTCCCTGCATCGAAATAATACCTTTAAGGTTTTCCTCAATGGATTTCATTTCCTTCATCCAAAGATTATGAGAATCGCCTTTTAAAAGCGACATTTCAACTTTTCCAAGTTGCTCTAAGGTCAATTTCGCAGAAGCGACCGCAAGTTTTTCATCCGTGGCAACAAAGGCATCTTTCAATGTAAGATAGGACTCAACTACTTCACCTAATTGAGATTTAAAACCGGAAGGTACATTCATCGGTTTCGGATTCATATCCATTTTTGGCTTGGATTGCTCAGTTTGCTTCTCACTATCGGCATTCATTTTCGACATATCATGAGGGATTGAACCAATCCCGCCTGTTGGATTCATCATGCTGGTTTTACCGGCCAATTGTGCAGCTGCATCAATACTGAAAGTTCCATTGGTTACAATTTCTTCACCTTCCGTCAATCCTTCAAGTACAACATAAGTATTCTTCATTGCAGCACCTAAGGTTATTTCCCGTAATTTAAAAGAGGCATGTTCTGTTTCCGGTATTTTCACATAAACGACTGAACGTGTTCCAGTCCATAAAACTGCTGTTTGTGGAATTGTGAGTTGATCAGCATTTTCTTTTAAGGTGGAATGAATGATCCCGTTAATAAACATTTCGGGTTTTAACAGCATCTCAGAATTATTCATTTCAATTCTTATACCGGCAGTTCGGGTTGTTGCATTAATGATTGGATCGATAAAGGTTATTTTCCCGGTAAAAGTTTTTCCGGGAATTGCCTGGCTCGTGAATTCTACATTTTGGTCCATCGAAATCCAATTCAGGTCTGATTCATAAGCATCGAATATGCCCCATACCTTCGATAAATCAACCACATCGAACAATACGGCTCCTTTGTTAATATAATCACCTTCATTTACCTTCCGGCTAACTACAATTCCTGAAGTGTTAGCAAAAATTTCAAAAGTGGATGATACATTCCCCGATTGTTCAATTTCGTTGATTTGATCCTTTGAAAGTTTCCAGTTGCGCAATTTTTCTCGCGCTGCTTCAACTAAAGCCGGATATTTGTCCTTTAATGAAAGTGCTTCAATCAACTCTTTTTGTGCAGTTACCAATTCGGGAGAATAAATTCTGGCGATTAACTGACCTTTCTTTACCTGTTCTCCGGTTACATTTATCAGTAGTTTTTCGATACGGCCGGGCACATGAGCAGTTTGCGACTGTTTTAAACGTTCATCAACTTGTATTTTGCCATATAGAAGAACCTCTTTAGAGGCTTGTCCGCGGCTCACAATAGATGTTTGAACTTCGGCCAATTTCATAGCCGATTCACTCATTTCAATGGCTTGATCATCAATTTCAACATTTGAACTTTTTAATGGAATTAAATCCATGCCACAGATTGGACAATCACCAGATTTATCCATTCTTATTTGAGGATGCATGGCGCAAGTCCAGATGGTTTTTTCAGCATCTGAATGTTCATGTGTTGTAGATTCTGTTGAAATTTGATTGGGTTCGGAATGATGGAAAAACAACCATCCAAGCAGTAAACCAGCAATTAAAAGCAAACCGGCTTTAAAATATGTATTTGAAAAAAACTTTATTGGTTTCATATCTCTTATCTTTTTATGGAATTCATTAATTTTTCAGCTAGTGCCACAGACATATTGTAATCTGTTATTGCTTCTATGTGTTTAAATCCAAAGTCCAAAACCTTGTATTGCATTCGAAGTACTTCTTCATAATTGGTCCCGGATGTTGCAAATCCGGCAAGGAGCAAATCGGTGGTTTTCTGGGCTAATTCTTCTTGCTGTTGGTAAAGCGTCACACGTCTTTTGGCATCGTCAAGGTTTTGTACAAAACTTCGGTATTGAACCATCAAATTGTTTTTTAAACCAATGGTTTGCTGTTTAACTGCTTCCTGCATCAATATCGCTTCGTTTTGCATGGCATTGTATTTCTTTCGGTAGATGGGAATTGAAACAGAAAGCATCGGCATTAACATATCGGTGCCGTTCATCATAAAAGTATTCCCATCCCTTTTTTGGTTCAGCATGTAATTAAGTCCTACCCCAAGCATGGGCAATCCCATTTTTTTGGCTTTTTGCCCCATAAGTTCATAAGATACAGCTTCATTTCCAAGCATGGCCAGCATTGGATTATTGTTAAGAATACTGTCGACAATAGCTAATTTTTCTGTTGGCAATTGCTGAATGCTTAACGAATCATTTATTTGAATCCGGGTTTTTAAATCACTGTTGAGTAGTGCGTTGAAAATGTTTTCGGTTGTGAGTCGTTGGTCCTTCATCAGTAGCAATTTGTTTTGCTGTTCCAGGATTTCCATCTTAACGCGAAGTACATTTTGTAATCCGCTTTGCTGACCTCCCATTCCTTCCGGCATTGAACTATTTGACATACTGGTTGCAGTAAGCGGAGCTGATGTCATCTGATTCGTTTTCATGCCACCCATGTCATTTGCTCCGGAATTCATGTTTTCTGTTGAGGTTGTATTCATTGATCCTGATCCTGTTGTTCCGGAAGAACTACCGTCTGAGGTTGGTGCTTGAAATTTAATCATTGCCAGTTTTTCAAGCGATTCGAGTAATTGAATGTTTTCTTCAACCAGCGCGATTTCACGGTCGAGTTTAATTAATTGATACCAGTTTGTTTTAACGCGATAAAACAATTCGGCTTTGGCCGCATTAAACAATTGAAATTTTGCTTTTGCCATTTCAGAAGCCTCGTCTTTAGCAGTTTTGAGTGTACCAAACCAGGGGAACATTTGCATTACCTGAATATTTGCCACCTGACTTCCGCCTAGTATTGCCATTGGTTTTGTAAAAACCCCAAATGAAGATTGCGGATCGGGCAAAGAACCAACCTGGGGTACTTTTTCAAGCGATGCTAAATATTGGTTAAATGTTGCCTTTAATTCAGGGTTGTTTTGTGCAGCCATTTCCAAATAACCATCCAGCGAAATATTCTCGGTTTCCTGTGCAAATCCAGTTTTAAGAACTATTAAAAGGATGATTATAACGATGTATGTTTTTATTTTTTCCATGACTCTAATTTTCAATGGTTAATGCTTTTGTTTCATTTTTTTTGACTTCCCCTTCACGCCAAAAACACTGAAGGATCGGAACCACAAATATGGTCATCAGTTGGATGACCATACCGCCAAAAGTTGGGATTGCCATTGGAATCATGATATCAGCACCTTTCCCGGTCGATGAGAGTACAGGTAAAAGGGCGATAATTGTAACAGCCGAGGTCATCATTGCAGGCCGGACCCTTTTATGCCCGGCGAAGATTACCGCGTCCCTGACTTCCTGCACTGTCTTTGGATGACGCTCTTCAAACACCTGATGGATGTAGGTTCCCATCAAAACGCCATCGTCGGTGGCAATGCCAAAAAGGGCGATAAACCCGACCCACACTGCAACACTCAGGTTGATAGTGTGTATCTGGAAAAGGTGGCGCATTTCAACTCCGGAGACTGAAAAATTCAGGAACCATGGTTGGCTGTATAGCCAAAGCATAATAAAACCTCCGGCAAAGGCCACAAACACTCCCGAAAAATGGATCGACGAGGCAGTAAATGTTTTAAACTGAAAATAGAGCAACAGAAATACCGCGATCAAACTAATTGGAATTACAATGGCCAGACGTTTGGTCGCTCTGATCTGATTTTCGTAATTTCCAGCAAAAGCATAGCTTACGCCAGACTGCAAAACCAATTCGCCCGATGCGATTTTCTCTTTCAGAAATTTCTGCGCATCCTCTACCACATCTACTTCAGCGCGTCCTTCAATCTTGTCGAATATCACATAACCGTTTAGAAAGGTGTTTTCGCTTCGTATCATTTGTGGCCCACGGGTGTAGGTAATGTCGGCAAGTTCGCCAAGTGGCACCTGAACGCCTGTCATAGATGGGACTAGAATTTTTTTGATCTCTTCGGGGCTTGAACGCAATTCGCGGGCATAACGCACCCTGATCTGGAACCGTTCACGGCCTTCAACCGAAGTGGTCAAAGCCATACCGCCAACGGCAACCTGCAAAATCTCCTGAACATCCTGAACCGTCATTCCGTAGCGGGCAATGGCAGGCCGATTGAGATTTATTTCGATGTACGGAGCGCCCACAGCACGGTCGTAAAAAACAGAAGGAGCTTTGATCGATGGAACTTCCTTTAACATAGTTTCCAGTTCGATGCCCGCTTTCTCGATGGTCTCTAAGTCAGGCCCATAAACTTTGAGTCCCATGGGTGCCCGCATTCCTGTCGAAAGCATAACCAGTCGTGTTTGAATGGGCTGCAACCGAGGAGCGGAAGTCAGTCCCGGAATGTTGGTTACCTTAATAATTTCATTCCAGATATCGTCGGGTGATTTAATTTCTGGTCGCCATTGCCTGAAGTTATCGCCATTTTTATCAGGTACAAGTTGCTCTCTGCTCATTTTCCGATACCCATCCCGTTCGCGGTTATAAGTCGATCCATCTTGAAGCAGAAAATTATCATCGTGGTCAATTTTAAACGCCATGCGGTGTCCGTTTTCATCCAGAATATATTCAGGCAAATAGTTGATTGTATTTTCAAACATCTGCACTGGCGCCGGATCCAAGGCCGAATTGATGCGTCCCCATTTTCCGACGGCAATCTCTACTTCAGGAATTGCTGACAATCGTTTGTCGAGTATTTCAACATACTCTTGATTCATTTCAATACCGGCATGTGGCATACTGGTAGGCATCAGTAAAAAGGAGCCTTCGTCCAATGCAGGCATAAATTCCTTTCCCAATCCGGGGAATGTTTTGTCGAAACTTTGCCAGGCAGAGGTTTTCTGAATTCCTTCGGGCATAAAACCAAAAACACGGTGTGCGCCTTGCCAGGCCAATATTCCAAAAAGGATGGTGATGATGGGTAAAGCCATAAATGTCCATTTGTTGCTCAAAGCCCATTTCAAGATTGGTACGTAGAAATACACGATCAGCGAAAGAATCAGCAGAACCAGTGTAATGGCAAGCCCGACAAACAAATAATTGGAGAAGTTGCTGTTATGCGCCCCCAGCGGCAGCCATCCAATAGCCAGATAATATATTGCGAACAAAAGGGTTATGGCAATATTGATTAGGTTGGTGAAATTCTTGCGATTTTCGGGCCAGCGAAGAGCCATCAGGTTATTGAACCCAATAGCAGTGAGCGCCAGTGCGGGCCAGATTCCCCAAATGACAAAAATCAGCACACCTGCAACAATCAGTATCCAGTTAAAAACCTTTCGGGTTCGTTTTGTATCTAACCGGAAGTTGAAAAGATAGTAAGCCAACGTGGGCAACACAATCATTCCCAATAGATAGGAGGCCAGCAACGCGAAAGTTTTGGTAAAAGCCAATGGAGTGAAAAGTTTTCCTTCGGCACCTTCCATAACAAAAACCGGAAGAAAACTCACAACCGTAGTAGCTAGTGCAACCGTAACTGCGCCACGGACTTCCGAAGTCGCTTCATAAATCACCTGAACAAGGCGTTTCCCCCTGGAATTTTCGTTTTCAGGCATCTCCAGATGCCGGATGATATTTTCCACATCCACAATCCCAATATCGACCATTACCCCAATGGCGATGGCAATACCCGAGAGGGCAACTATGTTGGCATCCACACCCATCCATTTCATCGCAATGAAGGTCATCAGCACTCCAACCGGCAATAGGAGCGAAACAATGATTGATGCCCTGAGATTAATGATCAATACAATAATGACGATGATGGAGATAAGGATTTCATGCGATAGCGAAGATTCGAGGGTTCCGATGGTCTCCATAATTAACCCTGTGCGGTCATAAAAAGGAACAACTGTAACCTTTGAAATGGTTCCATCATCCAATGTTTTGGATGGAAGACCCGGTTCAATTTCAGCGATTTTCCTTTTAACATTATTGATGACCTCCATGGGATTTGAACCATAACGTGCAACAACCACCGCGCCAACGGCTTCAACTCCGTCCTTATCCAAACCACCACGACGGGGAGCCGGCCCAAAACTGACTTTCGCAACATCGCGAATTCGAACCGGCACATTATTGCGAACCGTAACCACCGCTTCTTTCAAATCATCTAGGCTTTTCACATAACCCAAACCACGAATGACGTATTCCACTTTGTTCAACTCAATAGTTTCTGCACCAATATCTAAATTGCTTTTGCTTACAGCCTGCATCACGTCCATTACAGAAACACCAAAAGCTTTAAGTGCATTGGGATCGACATCTACCTGATATTCTTTTACATAACCACCTATGCTTGCTACTTCTGAAACTCCATTTGCCGATGAGAGGGAATATTTCACATAAAAGTCCTGAATAGTACGGAGCTCTTGAGGATCCCAACCACCAGTGGGTTTACCCGTTTTGGGGTCACGGCCTTCAAGCGTGTACCAGAAAACTTGTCCCAAAGCCGTCGCATCAGGGCCTAAAGTAGGTTGAACACTTTGTGGCAATGTACCGGACGGCAAGGAATTGAGTTTTTCAAGAATCCGCGAACGGCTCCAATAGAATTCAACATCATCATCAAAGATCAGATAAATGAAGGACATCCCAAACATGGAAGTACTGCGGATGGTTTTCACACCCGGAATACCCAGTAATGAGCTACTAAGTGGGTAAGTTATTTGATCTTCGATGTCTTTTGGAGAACGGCCCATCCATTCAGTGGCAACAATCTGCTGGTTGTCGCCAATATCGGGAATGGCATCCACCGGAATCGGATCGCGGGGCAGGGAGCCCGTATGCCAGTTAAAGGGGGCATACACCGTTCCGAGTAGGATGAAAACGACCAATAGCATCATCGAAATCATCCTGTGTTCCAGAAAATATTTGATTATTTTATTAAGCATATTGTATGAGGTTTAATTTGAAAAATGTAAGTTACATCAATACAAAAACAACAGACTAGGTAAATTGCCTAGTTGTTAGTTATTGTTAAACCAAATGCTATAAACGGAAAGATTGTATTTGAGCCAAAAAGACTGACAAGTCGGGTGGCCCAAGATCATTTTTAAAAATGGAAACTAAAGAGATTACTTTGTTCGAGTTAATAATGATAAACTCATTAAGGAATAATTGAATGTCAAATGAAAAAGCATGATCTAAATCCATTGACTGAATTACGGTCATATCATCCTTTAACTGGAATAGTTCACTCTCATTTGAGCAACAACCCTCGCTTATATCACAACATGATTTTGGAGTTGAATTGATTGCAATATCAACCATATTGCCACTACAATAATGCTTTGTAATGGTAAACCCGGTTGTTGTAATGAGGAACAAACCAGCTATCAATAGGCTAATGTAGCGTTTCATCATCGAACTTCAATTTCGGCAAAGGTATTGTTAATAAGGCGAAAGTGTTAATTTTTAACAGAAGTTTAACACTTTCGCTTTAAGTATTTTACAATAGTTTCAATAGTTCAAATTTGTTTAATTGACTCAGAAGTAGTTGGTAATCTTTTTCGATATCCAGTAAATTGTCCTTTAGTTCGTACAAGGTTTTCAACTCAAGAAAATACTCGGTTGTTGAAATTTCACCTTCTTCCAGTGCCTTTTCGATATTTTTCAGATAATTAAGTTTATTCCATAATCCCTGAAATTTTGAGAGTCGTTCACTTGCTGAAATGTAATCATCATAAATGGATTTAATATGATAGTAATGCTCATTCTCGTGCTGCACGATATTGCTTTTCATATGATCCATATTGATTTTACTAACGGACACTTTATTTTTATTTTGCCACAAAGGAACCGACATTCCAAGGATAACCCCTGAGAATTTATCTAAGGTGCTTTTTTCTAATTTATAACCTACTTCAAATTCGGGTAAAGAGCCGATCCTGGTAAGTTTTATGTTCAATTCAGCAATTTTGATCTCTAATTCGATCAGCTTATTAAGCGGATCAACTGATTCGACATGCTCAAATAAAGTGTTTAATGACTCTGGGATAGGTTGTTCGGGATAATCAGCTATATTTAATTGAATAGCTTGACCACCATTTAGTTCAACTAAATGATCTTCTTTTTTCTGGAGAAGATTTGAAATATCCATATACTCATTCTGGATTATCATTTCGCTAATTAATGCTTTATCTAGTTCAAATTGAGTGGTATAACCATTTTGAAGCTTGGTTCGAATATTATTAACTAATTTCATGGCATAATTTGCCCTTATCTTGCTCTCTTCTTTTTTTCTCTTCAGGTAGATGATTTCTATGCAAGCCATTTTAGCCTCTAATAAAATATCGATAGAAAATAATTTTCGGCTATCTTCAGTTTTTTCAATTTCCAAATTCGAAATGGTATTTTTATAAGCATAGCTGCTTGGAAAATCAAATGATTGGAATACTTCAAACTCTTCCCCATAACCGGTTTTATTATTTTGATCCCATAAATGTGAATATGATATGGTAGGATTATTCAGGGTCAGGCCTGTTTTAGCCTCAATATTCAACTTATTTAAATAAGTATTGTTAGCCCGAATACTTTTATTGTTCAACAAAACCGAATGAAGCACTTCATCCATATTTTGTGCAAAAACTGAACCGCAAATGATCAGTGCAAGGAATATATTTAAAATTTTAATTTTCTTCATGTTTGTGTTTTTTTAGCATACGATGAAAAACCAAGGGTATGACATACAAATTTAGCAAAGTTGAGCTTAATAATCCACCCAGAATAACAATTGCCATTGGACTTTGAATTTCGTTACCGGGGCGGTCTCCGTTAAAAGCCAATGGAACCAGTGCCAATGAAGCAGTTAAGGCAGTCATTAAGATAGGGTTTAACCGATCCAATGAACCTTCCAAAATGACTGTTGTTCTGTCCTTTATCGATTTTTCAAGGGCAATATAACGCGAAACTAATAGAATCCCATTTCGGGTGGCAATTCCAAACAGGGTTATAAAACCGATGATAGATGGAATACTAATTACCCCTGAAAATAACCAAACAGCAAATACACCACCAATAATTGCGAGCGGTA
The DNA here is from genome assembly GCA_018816945.1 of Bacteroidota bacterium. Lineage (NCBI taxonomy): Bacteria > Pseudomonadati > Bacteroidota > Bacteroidota bacterium. The sequence goes on from JAHIVC010000099.1 coordinate 350,684, forward strand.
AATTAAGCAAAACAACTCCGGCAATTTTTGTGCTTTTGAATTCCTGGTAAAGGATCAAAAAAATGATGAAAATAGCACCAATGGTAGTTAAGTACAAGATACGGGCTGCACTGGCTGCACTTTCGAACTGACCACCATATTCAACATGGTAGCCTTTTGGTAATTTTACAGCTGCTTCGATATGAGAACGAATATCATCAGCTACACTTCCTAAATCGCGACCGGCAACATTTGCCGAAATCACTATTTTTCGTTGGATATTTTCACGACTTATACTATTGGGGCCGGATCCTGAAATAACATCTGCGAGTTGCATTAAAGGCACTTTATAACCTTGGGCAACATCAATTTTTGCCGATTTTATGGCTTCCATTTTATTTCGGTAAACATCATCGTAACGTAATACCAAATCAAATTTTTGTTCGGCAATAAATACATCCGAAATTTTTTCTCCTCCAATAGCAAAATTCACGAACGTGTTAAATTCCTGTAAACTAACTCCGTATTTGGCTAGCATTTCACGGCGTGGACGGATTTTGATTTGGGGGGTTTCAACTTGTTGTTCAACAAATAAATCAACTACACCTTCCACATCTTCAATCGCTTTTTTTATTTCCTGGGCCTTCATGTACATGCTTTGTAAATCTTGGCCGAAAAGCTTAATTGCAATATTTGAGCGGGTTCCTGATAGCATATGATCAATTCGATGGGTAATGGGTTGACCTACCTCAACAATTATTCCCGGAATACCTGATAATTCGTGTCTCACTTCCTCTAAGAATTCATCTTTCGAGCGATCAGTCAAAAGATAAGGCACTTCTAGTTCGGAAACATTGACACCAAACGAATGCTCGGCTTGTTCTGCCCTGCCGGTTTTACGCGAAGTGGTAATAATTTCAGGTATTTGCAATAAAATCTTTTCGGCATGTCGGCCGATTTCATCCGATTCAGCCAAGGATACGCCCGGATATGTTGCCAGATTGATCGTCAGCGATCCTTCATTGAATGGTGGTAAAAAGGTTTTACCGAATGATAGCAGCAAAATGATTGATGCAATTAGTAAAACTGTGGTCAAAGCAAGTACAAGTGAATTAAACTGAAGTGCCTTTTTAAGGGTAGTTTTATATAATGCCTTCAGATTTCTTACCAACCAGTTATCACTTTGAAATTTGCTTAATGATCGCTTATCTGTCAACAATAAACTACATAAAACCGGAGTAAGTGTGAGTGCTACTACTAAAGATGCAAAAAGTGAAACGATAAAGGTAATTCCCAGAGGTCGAAGCATTCGTCCTTCCATCCCATCTAAAAAGAACAATGGGATAAATGCAACAATAATAATGAATGTAGCATTCAAAATGGAAGCTCGTATTTCCAAAGAAGCCTTATAAACTACTTTAAGTTTGTTCTTTTGTTTTTCAATCGGTTTAAGAGCGTTTTCCTTTAGTCGTTTAAATACATTTTCAACGTCGATGATGGCATCATCCACAATCGAACCAATCGCGATTGCCATTCCTCCAAGGCTCATAGTGTTAATCGTAAGCCCCATTAATTTTAGTGTCAGGGCAGCAATGATCAACGAAATGGGGATAGCGATAATGGTAATCATTGTTGTTCTGGCATTCATCAGGAAAACAAGAAGAATGATCACGACTAAAAATGCACCTTCGAATAGAGCTACCTGCACATTCTTCACGGCATTATTAATGAAGTTCGCTTGTTCAAAGATGTTCTCATTAACTTGAACAGAGGCTGGTAATTCAGTTTTTAATTCGTTTAATGTCAGGGATAAAACATCCGTAAGTTTTAGGGTATTTATTTTAGGCTGTTTACTTAGTGTAACTACAACAGCACTTTTCCCTTCATATGATCCTTTTCCAATAGCTGGAGCAGCTCCGATGGCAACTATAGCAACATCGCTAATTTTAACCGAAGCACCATTGATAAATTTCACAACGGTATTTCCGATTTCGACAGGGTCATTTGATCGAACCAGGCCCCTAATCAAATATCGATTGGAATATTCATCAACAAAACTTCCTGATGAATTTTGATTCAGTTGGTCGCAGCTTTCAACTAATTCGGTTAAGCTTACTCCATAATATTCCATTTTATCGGGATTTGCCAAAATTTGATATTCTTTGGTATCCCCACCAATGATGGTAACCTGTGAAATGCCGGGTACTGAAAGTAGGCGTGGCCTAAACTTCCAATCCGCCAAAGTCCGTAGTTCCATTTCACTGATTGAATCAGAGGTCAAACTAAAAATCATTACCTCACCGAGTAATGAAGTTTGCGGTGCAAGTATTGGTTTTTCAACACTTTGTGGCAATGTTTCGATGATGGTAGCAAGCCGTTCATTGATGGTTTGCCTGGCTTGGTAAATATCTGTATCCCAGTCAAATTCGGCCCAAACAATTGAAAATCCCATCGATGAAGATGAACGAAGTCGGCGTAAATTATTGGAACCATTGATGGCTGTTTCGATCGGAAAAGTAACCATTCTTTCCAATTCTTCCGGGGCCATATCATGGGCCTCTGTCATGATAACAACCGTTGGTGCATTCAGGTCGGGGAAAATATCAATTTCCAGCGATTTCCAAACATATGCACCCGAAACCAGAACAATCATTGCTGTTGCCAGAATGATTAGCCTGTTTTTAAGTGAAAAATCTATTATTTTATTTATCATTATTCAATTTCTTAAATGTCAAATTAATTAATCATTCTTAGTGAACATGCCCATGCGATGGGAGTTCTCCGGCCAGAGAGGCCAGTTTAATCCGATAGGCTCCCATGGTCACCACCCTTTCGCCAGCTTCTATCCCTTCCAATACAATCACGTTTATGCCATTGTTGTTCCCTATTATTACATCACGGCTCGTATATCCTTCCCCATCTACCTGAACATATACATGAAAATGACCTTCACTCTCGATTAAGGCTGAAATAGGAATACTCAATACTTCCTGATTTAATTTTGATTCCAGATATATTTCGGCGAACAAACCCGGTGCTAAACTCCCAGGATTATCGATTTCGAAGAAAACAGGCAGGTATGCGTTATCAGCAGATGGTGTAATTGAATATGAAAGTACCTTTCCGTTTAATTTTGTGGTCGAATAAACCTCATTTGAAAAAGTAGTTTTAAAATTTGCCGAAATAATTTTACTAGCTTCTTCAAACCGGTTTTGAGGTAAATTGGCTTTTAGGATTAATTTGTCAGTGAAAATAATCCGGCCCAGTTGCTGACCTTCATCTACAAAATCTCCAGCTTTGATCATTAATTCAGAAATTATTCCCGATTGTGCAGCCTTAATCACCTGGCTGCCATTTGAAAAATTCTTACCAATGGATTCAAAATTTAGCTTCGCATTATCAAAATCAAGCTTTACTTGCAAGTAATCTTTTTCAGAAATGATATTTTCCTTAACTAGTTTTTCAGCTCTTTCTAAATCAGATTTTGCTTTTTCATAGGTTACTTTTTCAGAATGGTATTTTGTATTCAAATTATTGAATGTTAATTGACCTGCATCAACTGTAAATAAAATATCGCCTTTCTTAACCTTTTGGCCAGGCATTAGATTTTGAGCAAATTGAATTACCCCCTCTGTGGGTGCGATTATGGAAGTAACATTTTTTGGCAATGTTTCTATTTGCCCGGAAACCGGAATAATGTTACTGAATGGTTGTGCCTGCAGTTCGACAGTACTGAATTCAATTTCCCATACTTGTTCTTTAATGAAAATGATCTCATCCCCTTCGTGTTTTTCGGCATTGGCGGCAAAAGCTGTTTCAGCTTCTTCATCACTGCCATAAACTAAAAACTCACCTATATTAAAGCTACCGCTTAATTCTTGTCCTTGGTAACTAATTGTTAAAGTTACTTTTTCAATAAATTCTGCAACAAATTTGGCTTGATAAATACCCGGGCTGGATGGAGTTTCAATTATAGTATTAAAATTTGTCTGAGCTCCTTTGATAATTATATTAACTTGTCCGTTTACAATAGGTTTATAGGTATGTAGATTTGTGAGGTGGATCAAAAAACGGCTGCCATGCCCTTTTGTAAAAGCATCTATTTCAGCAAATAATTCGAGATCGGGCGTAAATAAAGTATATGATTTTGAAACATGGGTATGAGCCACAGCCGTCTGCTTATCTTCTTCTGCATTATTTTTACAGCCAGAAAAAGTTAAGTTAGCCATTAATAGGATTAAAATAAATCTTGATAGTTTCATAATTTAAGTAATTAGAAATAAATAATAAATGTTCAGTCAAACTGAAAAACTAGAAATTAAAGAGGAAAATTTGGGGCTAGGCAATAGGAGGTGCCCGAAGGCCATGCGTCTGAATGTTAATTCCAGCCAGAACTTTAAAGTCGGTTAAAATCGGATATTCTATTATGATTTCTTCAGATTGAACAATTGTAAATGCCTCCTGAAATACAATATTTATTGATAGAACAGGCTCTTTAAAAAAGTATCCACGATAATGGTACTCTTTTGAAAGTTTGTCACAAAGAAAACAATCAGAATCTAATTCATTATTGTGATTTGAGACTGTGCTATGACAAGAGCAAACAAGGTTATTATGAGTAAAGCTGATATCAAATGATGATTTAAAGTTCTTATCATGATGGTGGTGAGGAATAAATCCATGGCCGAGATACAATACAAAAATAAGTAACTGAAAATACCTTATCATTTTATGCTTAGGTTGTTTGCTGCGCATTACTCATTTATAATTTGGCTAAGATATAAAAATTTTCAGGCCGTTTTTTTTAGATCAATTATAAATTGGCTTCAAACCTAGTTGTTAGATATTTAACAAATACCTGTTCAAAATGATACTTGATAAATATAAAATTATTATTTTTGAATGGTACACATCTATCAATTAATTTCTCTATGAATTATAAAAACTTACAAGTTGAAATAACAGAAGGAATTGGCTTGGTTACCATCTATCGACCGGAAGCATTGAATGCGTTAAACACAAATTTCTTTTATGAAATGGATCACTTCTTAAGTGAGGTTTCATTGAATAAAAGCATTCAGGTATTAATAATTACAGGAAGTGGAAAAGCTTTCGTGGCCGGTGCAGATATTGCGGAAATGGTTGATAAAACTCCTGCTGAAGGTACTAAGTTTTCACGATTGGGCCAAAATACGTTTAGAAGTCTGGAGAAATTACAAATCCCTGTCATAGGTGCCATTAATGGATTTGCGCTGGGTGGTGGATTAGAATTGGCCATGGCTTGCGATTTTCGCATTGCCAGTTCGAAAGCTAAATTTGGTCAGCCTGAAGTAAATTTAGGAATGATCCCGGGATATGCCGGAACCCAGCGATTACCCCGCTTGGTTGGATTAGCTGATGCTTTGTATTTATTGATGACTGCAGAAATGATAGGAGCTGAAGAAGCCCTTCGGATTGGGTTAGTGCAAAAAGTAGTTGAACCCGAAGAGTTGATGAATGAGGTTCTTAAAATTGCAAAATTGATCCAAACAAAAGGACCTGACGCAATTAAAAAAGTAAAGTATGTTGCAAGAACCGGGATGTTGATGGATTTTGATAAAGCCAATGAACTTGAGGCCGAATATTTTGGAACCCAATTTAAAGCAGAAGGAGAAGAAGGAATGAGGGCTTTTTTGGAAAAAAGGAAACCGAATTGGTAATTGACGATAGTTATACAATGGTTATACAATAGCAATTCAGTTGTAATGCAATAGTAATACAATTGTTTAACATAACAGTAAATGTAATAGCTACAGTATTACAGCGCAACGCAGTGAAGCGTATTACAATTTATAACAGCAAAGCGTATAACGAACAATTTGAAAGAATTAGAAATAGATAAAATGAAACAACTAACCTAATAATTAAAATATAGATTCTATGAATTACGACGAAAGATTAAGAAATGTAACAGTTTTGGGTGCTGCAGGTAAGATGGGAAGTGGAATTCTTCTGCTGACCGCTGTCGAGATGGCCGATCTCAGTTTAAAACCTGAGAACAAAGGAATTCCCTACTGTCTCAATGCCATGGATCTCTCTCAGGAAGGTCTGGCAGGACTTTTACGTTATCTGAAAACCCAGGTAACAAAAATTGCCGAGAAAAAAATTGTTTGGCTGCGTAAAATGTATGCCAATCGTGCAGACTTGATCGAAAACGAAGAAATTTTAAATCAATACGTTTTTGACGTATTGAGCATTGTTCGGCCTGTTACAAAAGTTGAGGTTGCTTACGAATCAAATTTGATTTTTGAAGCGGTGAGCGAAAATAAAGATTTAAAAATCAAAATTTTTAGCCAAATCGATCAGAATAACCCAAACAAACCCTGGTATTTTACCAATACCTCTTCGGTACCTATCAATCTTATCAATGATGGTGCAAATCTGAGCGGACGGGTTTTAGGGTTCCATTTTTATAATCCTCCGGCTGTTCAAAAATTGGTAGAGTTGATTTTACCGAAAAATCCTGTTTCAGGAATGGAAGCTTTTGCTAAAGATTATGCACAAAAACTGGGCAAAATTATTGTCCCTTCAAATGATTTCGCCGGATTTATCGGCAACGGCCATTTCATGCGTGATTCATTATATGCAATAACAGAAATGGAGCGACTTTCAAAAGAAATGTCGTTTGTTGAAGCTGTTTATACCGTAAACAAAGTGGCTCAGGATTATTTGGTACGTCCGATGGGGATTTTCCAATTGATCGATTATGTAGGGATTGATGTGGTTCAGTTTATAATGAACGTGATGAACCCATTCCTTAAAAATGAAGATTTGCATAGCGATTTATTGGATAAAATGATTGATTTAGCTGTAAGAGGTGGTCAAAATTCCGATGGGTCGCAGAAAGATGGATTTTTGAAATATGAGAAAGGGAAACCGGTTGCGATATATAATCCCGACAAAAAAAATTACATAAATATTAGTGAATTTCAGGAAAAATGTGATGCAAAATTAGGCAAATATCCTGATCCGACTGTTAGCTGGAAATCAACCATCAGAAGAAAAGATAAAGATCAGATATTCTCCGAATTTTTTACAACCATGAAATCAATGCCTGATTTGGGAGCTAAACTTGCGCTGAACTATGGAAAACGTTCGAATGAAATAGGACGTCAATTAGTTAGCTCAGGTGTTGCAAATAACGAAGCGGATGTAAACACGGTCATGCTAACCGGATTTTTCCATGCTTACGGACCGATTAATGATTATTTTGTTTTTTAGACAGTAGAAATACAATTGAAATACTTGGTAATACGATGGAAATACTATTGTAAAATAATTTTAAAATGGATCTATATCAGACAAGCAGTGACTTCAACAAGGTATTACAGCGAAGCGTATTACTATTGTATTACAATCTCAAAACAATAACGTTTTCATAAAATAAAACATTGACAATAATACCTTGTGATGGAACTGGAAGAATTAAATATTTATCGAATTGCAATAGAATTGGGTGAAGAAGTATTTTCTATTGTAGATGAATGGGACTATTTTTCAAAGAAAACCATAGGAATTCAGTTGGTAAGATCAGTTGATTCAATCTCAGCAAACATAGCGGAAGGTTATGGCAGATTTCATTATAAGGTTATGGCAGATTTCATTATAAAGATGTAAATAATTTTAGTTTTTTTGCGAGAGGATCTCTATTTGAAACCAAAACTTGGTTAACAAAGGCGAATTATCGAGGTCTTATTGATGATCAAAAGTTCAATGAATTTGAAAATACCATTAAAGACTTTAGTGTAAAGCTTAACAATTACATAAAATCAATAAAAAGCAAAACATAGAACAACGTATTACGTGAGCGCAGCGAACATATCACTATGTATTACAAAGTTTAGCTCAAGTAATGTCCATGAATGTCTAATTATCAAAGAGAAAAAAAGAACTATAAAAATAACACCATGAAAAAATTAAGAAAAAAAGTATACATAACTGCCGGATTTAATACCGTTTCGATGGGTACGGGCCGTAGTGAATTCAATCCCAAAAAAGAACGCCCGGGTTTGGAATATTATATTGAAACCGCAGGTAAAGGAACTATAGCTCAAATTAACGATGCAGCAAATATTGATGAAGGCGTTATCGGAAATTTTATGGCTGCCCGATTTAATAAACAAGCAAATCTCCCTGGTTTTATTCCTACCATCGACGAAAAATTACAATGGAAACCTGCAATTAGTGTTGAAGGTGCCTGTGGTTCGGGTGGACTAGCATTACTTACAGGGCTTAAATCGGTATTGGCCGAAACAGCCGATTCCGTTTTAGTATTGGGTGTTGAAGTTCAAAATACAATGAAGGCCCTTTATGGCGCCGATGTCTTGGCAGGTGCGGGTTGGTACAAAAAACGAAAAGAAGGACATGCCTTTTTCTTTCCCGGACAATTTAGTAATCGGGCCGGAGCTTATTATGAAAAATATGGAAAAGAATACGCGCGCGAAGGAATGAAAAGATGGTATGTGAATGCCATGGAAAATGCGCGTTTATGTGAAACTGCTCAGGAATATGAGAATAAAGCCACTGATTTGTATAGTTTGTACGACAAATTCAAATTAAATGGTGAAACCTTTGTTGACAATCTAACGGTATTGGATTGTTCAAAAGTATCGGATGGAGCATCAGCACTAATCATGGCTTCAAAAGAAGGTTTAGCAAAACTTGGCATTGATAAAAAGGACGCTATTGAAATTGTAGGTTGGGCGCAAGTAATTCGAAATATTACCAATGAACCACCAGATTATACCGAGGTTACTGCAATTAAAAAAGCAGCTAAACAAGCTTTAGATTCAGCTGGTTTAACAATTAATGATTTAGCAACTGTTGAAACGCATGATTGTTTCTCCATTGCCGGAATTTTGGGTGTCGAAGCCCTTGGCTTAGCTGAACCGGGTAAAGGTGCAAAATTTGTAGCCGATGGCCATACTGCCCGCAATGGTAAAATCCCTATAAATACTACTGGTGGACTGATAGGCTGGGGCCATCCAACAGGTGCAACAGGCGTTCATCAAGCAGTAACAATCTGGGAACAACTGACAGGGAAAGCAGGTGCGGCACAAATACAAATACATCCTGAACGCCCTTACGGAATGACCATTAACATGGGCGGTGATGATGTAACTGTTATCGCAATGGTTTATAAAAAAGCAGAATAAATTCAATTTGATAACTTGCCTGCCGAAGTGCAGGTTTGAAAATTTGCTAATTTGAAAATGGATTGAAAATTCACCTTTAGCTTTTCACAAAATTATTTTTGCATTTCCTGAATTTTCAGAAGTAAAAATCGATAAGTATTGCTTTTGGTCATCTTTTCATATCAAATATTTTATTTAACTTAGTTTTTCTAAAATAGAAATTTAAAGATATTGAAATATGAAAAAATTCGCAGTTGTTTTATCCGGATGTGGGGTGTTTGATGGGGCTGAAATTCATGAAGCAACCCTCACAATGTTAGCCATCAAAAAGCTGGGTGCCGACTATCAATGCTTTGCCCCCGATTTTGATCAACATCATGTGATCAATCATTATAACGGCAAAGAAATGAAAGAAAGCCGCAATGTGCTGGTTGAATCTGCCAGAATAGCACGTGGGAAAATTAAATCATTGGATGAATTTGTGGAAAAGGAATTTGATGCACTTATTTTTCCCGGTGGATTTGGAGTGGCCAAAAACCTTACGAACATAGCATTTAAAGGAGCATCTGCTGAGGTTGACGAAGAAGTGGAAAGGGCTGTAAAAGAGATGTTGGCTGCAAAAAAACCAATTGGGGCACTCTGTATTTCTCCAACCATGATTGCAAAAATTATTGGTGATGTGAAAGTAACAATTGGCCAGGATGAAGGAACAGCGCAGGTTATCGAGGAGATGGGCGGAACCCATATTAAGACCGATCATGGAGATGTGGTTGTGGATGATGAAAAACTTGTTTTTACCTCTCCTTGTTATATGTTGGATGCCGATATTACCCAAATTTGGGATGGGGCTTATAATACCGTTGAGGCAATGATGCAGTTTATGGAATGAAATAAAATTGAACATTGAGCATAGTCGAAATATTCAATTTTTAAAATGTGACTTCGACTTGGTTCGATTAAACTCACCAAAAGTCGCTCAATGTCCGGATAAGATAAAAGGAGACTGAGCTAAGCTGAAGTATTCACGGACAAATAAAACCCATGAACAAAATAACCAAACTTTTTAACATCAAGTACCCCATCATTCAGGGTGGAATGATTTGGTGCAGTGGCTGGGAACTGGCTTCGGCAGTAAGTAATGAAGGCGGATTGGGACTGATTGGTTCGGGTTCAATGTATCCTGAGGTATTGAGAGATCATATCCGAAAATGTAAAAAAGCAACCGACAAACCATTCGGAGTAAATATTCCGCTTCTATATCCGCAAACCGACGATCACCTCAAAATCATTTTGGAGGAAGGGGTTAAAATTGTGTTTACATCTGCCGGGAACCCTAAAAAACATACTTCATTATTGAAAGAAAATGGGGTTATTGTTGTTCACGTGGTAGCTAATGAGAAATTTGCCTTAAAATGCGTTGAAGCCGGTGTAGATGCGATCGTTGCCGAAGGTTTTGAAGCGGGTGGTCATAATGGATTTGAAGAAACAACAACCATGGCACTCATTCCTCAACTTAGAAAAGTGATAGATATTCCTTTAATTGCCGCAGGTGGAATAGGTAGCGGCAGAAGCATGCTTGCAGCTATGGCATTAGGTGCAGATGGGGTGCAAATTGGAAGTCTTTTTGCCGCTTCGATTGAATCTTCCGCTCATGTAAATTTTAAGCAACAAGTATTAAAAGCATCCGATGGAGATACTAAACTTACCTTAAAACAATTGGTTCCGGTACGTCTCATTCGGAATAAATTTTTAAATGAAGTGGAAGAAGCAGAAAAAAGAGGGGCTTCGAAAGAAGAATTATTGGAATTGCTCGGTAGGGGCAGGGCAAAAAAAGGAATGTTTGAAGGGGATATTGAAGAAGGGGAAATGGAAATTGGTCAGGTTTCATCCATAATTCATGAGATACTTCCGGTAAAAAAAATCATAAAAAATCTCATCACAGAATTCAATAAAGCAAAAACACAGATAATCCAAATTGATCTTTAATTGATCAAAATGTTTTGTATTTTTGAACCTTGAGTTGTTAACTCATTAACAAATAGAGTAACCTAATTAACCAATAAAAATTATGGATTTCAATCTTACCGAAGAGCAATTAATGATACAACAAGCAGCCCGCGATTATGCTGAAAGGGAATTACTGCAAGATGTTTTGGAACGTGATGCTAAAGCCGAGTTCCCGGTCCAGCATATAAAAAACCTTGCAGAATTAGGATTCATGGGCATGATGGTTGATCCTAAATATGATGGAGGTGGGATGGATGCCATTTCTTATGCACTTGCCATCGAAGAAATTTCAAAAATCGACGCGGCTACTGCTGTGGTTATTTCGGTGCATAATTCTTTGGCCTGTTATGGAATTGAAAAATTTGGCACAGAATTTCAAAAAGAGAAATATTTAAGGGATATGGCCAAAGGAGTAAAAATTGGTGCTTTTCTATTATCCGAACCTGAGGCAGGATCTGACGCATCCATGCAACATACCCTAGCTGAAGACAAAGGCGATCATTATTTGATTAATGGTACTAAAAACTGGATATCGACCGCAAAACATGCTTCGGTATATGTTTTAATAGCGCAAACAAATCCCGAGAAAAAACATCATGGCATCAATGCTTTCATTGTTGATAGTAATTCTCCAGGCATCAGTCTTGGCCAGCATGAAGACAAAATGGGCATGCGAAGTTCCGATACTTATTCAGTCATGTTCAATGATGTGAAAGTACCTAAGGAAAACCGAATTGGAGAGAACGGTTTTGGGTTTAAATTCGCCATGCAATCTTTGGAATCAGGCAGGATTGGAATTGCAGCTCAGGCTACAGGTATTGCTACCGGGGCATTTGAGCGGGCACTCGCCTATGCCAAAGAGCGTAAGGCTTTCGGGAAAGTGATCGGAATGCATCAGGTCATCGGGTTTAAATTATCTGACATGGCCGTAAAAACCGAAGCTGCCCGATTTTTTGTTCATAAAGCGGCCTGGTTAAAAGATACGCACCAACCCTTTGGGGTTGCCAGTGCTAAGGCAAAACAATATGCTGCCGATATTGCCATGGAAGTTACTACAGAAGCAGTTCAGATATTTGGAGGTTACGGATATGTAAAAGAGTATCACGTAGAGAGATTAATGCGAGAAGCAAAACTTACCCAAATTTATGAGGGTACCTCTGAAATACAAAAAATGATTATTACCAGATCACTACTTAGAGATTAGTATGCTCAGTGGTTTGATTGTTTCATTGTTACACTGTTTCATTGTTGTATTAATAAACATGTTGTGGATATGAAATACATTCAGTTAAATGATATTGATGCTTACAAGATATCTTTTAATCTCAGTAACAAGGTTTGGAATATAGTTCTTCATTGGGATTTTTTTGCAAAAGACACTATCGGAAAGCAATTTGTCAGATCAATCGATTCAATTTCTGCTAATTTAGCTGTAGGATTTGGTAGGTATTCTAAGAAAGATAAAATAAAATTTTATAGGATTAGCTACGGATCACTCAAAGAATCAATTGATTGGAATGAAAAATCAAAGGTTAGAAAACTTCTGACCGAAGAAGAGTATCATCAGATTTACAATAGTTTAAATGAACTTCCAAAATATATTAACCAATTAATCAATTATACTGAAGAAAAAATAAAAATCTAAATTTTATCTTAATCATTGAAACAATGTAACCATGAAACAATGGGTCACTTAATTTTTAAATTATTTTATCTTTGCCACTTATTACTTTAACAGAAATTACTAATTAATAAATTGAAATATGAGAATTTTGATCTGCTTAAGCAATGTTCCGGATACTACGACTAAGGTAAAATTTAGCGGGGACAATACTGCTTTCGACAAAACCGGGGTTCAATGGATTATCAATCCATGGGATGAGCTTGCTTTAACCAGGGCTCTTGAACTAAAAGAAACTTCAGGAGGAGCCATAAGCTCTATAAGCATTGCTACAGTTGGAAGAAGCGAAGTTGAACCAACCATGCGAAAAGCTCTGGCAATTGGCGCTGACGATGCAATTCGGATTGATGCCGATCCAACTGATGCTTATTATGTAGCTGCTCAATTAGCTGAGATTGCCAAAGATTTTGACATCATCATGGCAGGTATTGAAGCCAGTGATTATAATGGTTCGGTAGTTGGCGGTATGCTTTCTGAATTTTTAAACATCCCCTCAATCTCATCGGTATCTCAGTTGAATATTGATGGTGGAGCTGTTTCCCTCGTTCGTGAGATTGATGGCGGTTCAGAAGTAATGAAAACGACTACTCCGTTTGTAGCCATCGTTCAAAAAGGAATAGCCAAAGAACCCAGAATCCCTGCGATGCGTGGTATCATGATGGCACGGACAAAACCTTTAAAAGTTATACCTGCCGTTGTGGTAGAATCCTTGACCGAATTCGTTTCTTATGTACTACCAGCTCCAAAAGCCAAGTGTAAAATGGTGGATGCAGAGAATGTGAAGGAATTGGTTGATTTATTGAAGAACGAAGCCAAAGCTATTTAATTTGAAAACCTGCTTGCAGCAGGCAAGTGTGTTAATCTGAAGATTTGAAAATGCTTGGATGAGAAATGACAAAGAAAATATAATCGTTGATTTGACCTTTAAGTTTGCTTTAGGAGTTATAGAATTTTCTGAATTATTACTTGAGAATAAAAACTATATCATATCAAAACAAATTCTTAAATCCGGAACTTCAATAGGGGCATTGGTAAGAGAAGCGCAAAATGCTGAGAGTAAGGCAGACTTTATTCATAAAATGAAGATTGCAGCCAAGGAGGCAGATGAAACAATGTATTGGTTAGAACTTTGTAAATTTTCTAAAAATTATCCAAATGGCAATTTATTGATTGAAGATTTGACCAGTATAATAAAAGTGCTTTCAAAAATTATTGGAACATCAAAAAGATGATTTTACAATTATCAAATTTTCAAATCTGCTAATTTTCAAATTTATTTATAAATATGAACTGAGAAGATAAAGTATTCAAATAAATAAATATAGAAAAGATGTCAATATTAGTATATACAGAAAACTGGGATGGGAAATTCAAAAAATTAAGTTTTGAATTGGTATCCTATGCAAATGAAATTGCCAAACAAATGAATACCAAAGTGGTTGCAGTTTCAATCGGAAAAGTGGAAGATTCCGAATTAAAAAATTTAGGTTCTTATGGTGCCGGCAAAATAATTAGTGTTAAAAACGAAAAACTGGCTGTCCTTGCTAATCAGCCTTTTGCAAAAGTAATTGCTGAAATAGCCCGGAAAGAAGCTACCGATGTTATCATCTTGTCTCATAATATCACCGGAAAAGCTATTGCACCAAGAGTTTCGGTAAAATTGAAAGCCGGATTAGTTTCAGGTGTTATTGAAGTGCCTTCAAATTATAGTCCTTTTACCGTAAAGAAAAAAGCTTTTACGGGCAAAGCCTTTGCAAATGTAGTTGTTAAATCGAATGTGAAAATCCTTACCCTTGCTCAAAATTCATTTGGGGTGGTTGAAGATGCTAAAGATGCAGAGATTGAAGTTTTTGAACCGGCTTTGGATTCTTCAGAATTTAAAACAGAGCGATTAGAAATTAATAAAGTAACAGGCAAGGTATTATTGGGTGATGCTGATATCGTCGTTTCAGGAGGAAGAGGAATGAAATCCCCAGAAAACTGGGCCCCACTGGAAGAGTTAGCCGGATTATTAGGTGCAGCAACAGCTTGTTCAAGGCCCGTTTCGGATGAAGGATGGCGTCCTCATGGTGAACATGTTGGACAAACAGGTAAAATGATTGCTCCAAATTTGTATTTCGCATTAGGAATTTCAGGAGCTATTCAGCATTTAGGAGGCGTTAGTTCTTCAAAAGTAATCGTAGCGGTGAATACCGATAAGGATGCTCCTATTTTTGAAGCAGCTGATTATGGAATTATCGGGGATGTGCAAAAAGTATTGCCTCAACTGATTACCGCGGTTAAGGCTGCAAAAGCAGAATAAAAAGAATTATGAGTGATGAGTTATATGTTAATTCAACTAATAACTCATAACTTCTTCTAATTGTTTAACACATTTACGTTTCGGTGTTTTTGCAATCATTGATTCCGCCACGATTTCAGCAATATCTTTAACAGGAATACCTGCTGATTTTGCAAACGTTTTTTTACAGAGCGGACAAGAAGTTGCCAGCACATCTGGATTATATATCAGCAATGAAGAAAGGGCATCTTCTCTGATCAAATCCACTTGTTTAGTTCCCAATTTGAAGTTTGCCAAACTATTTCCACAGCAGGGAGCATTTTTACCTTCATCGGCAGACGATACTAAGGTCGCTGCTTTTTCTATAATTTGGCGTGGTGCTTCATAAATACCGCTTCCTCTGCCTAATTCACAAGGATCATGATAGGCAACTCTATCAGGCTTAACAATCAGTTTGATTCTGTTTTGATCAATCAAGTGCCATAAATAGGTTGTATGATGCAGAACTTCTATCTCTAAATCATAATCTTCCTTAAAAACTTTATAACAAATGGGGCAGGATGTAACCAAATATTTTGCTCCTGAATTTTGAATAATTTCACGATTGTAGTCCATTAATTTTTTTGCTGAAGCACATTCTCCTGCAAGCATTAGCGGTCGACCACAACATACGCCCCCATCTTTGTCCATGAAGAGATAATCCACATGAGCGGTTTCAAAAATCTCAACCATGGAGTTTTTGATTCCCGGAGTAAGATGGGTCATACATCCGGCGAAGTATAATACTTCTGCATTTACCGGAATATGTTTGGGTAAGAATTCAAAATCGGAGTGATCGAGGCTTAATTTGTTTCTTTGTGTTAATCTCAGGTTCTTCAAATTGATGTCCACCGGACAAACTTCCTCGCACTTGCCACATTGCAGGCAGTTCATAGCCAATTCTGGGCTTACTTCTTTATTTCTAAGAGACTGAAGGAAATAAACAGCCGATGAACCTCCTTCTCCGGCAACATTTAGTTGGCATTGGTCGATACAAATTCCACATCTTGGGCAGGAACTTACTTCAATTTCTGAAAAACTATTGAATTCTTTATCGGTTTTAATTCCGTAATTTTTTAAAAAGATGAGCAACATTTCTGTTGGAATATGCATGTACCTTGAAAACGGAAGTGCAATAAAAAAAATACCCAAGGATAGGCTGTAGGCCCACCAGGCCGGATACATTAATTGTTGTACAGGCAGAAAAGTTGCAAGCAGCTCACCTAAGCTTCCGGTCAAAAAATGCCCGGAATCAAAAACTCCGCTTGTAATACTTTCTGCCAGTAATCGAAGTGGAAATATGCACCATAAGGAAGCCAATGCAA
The DNA here is from genome assembly GCA_018816945.1 of Bacteroidota bacterium. Lineage (NCBI taxonomy): Bacteria > Pseudomonadati > Bacteroidota > Bacteroidota bacterium. The sequence goes on from JAHIVC010000099.1 coordinate 367,169, forward strand.
ATTTATCCCCGATTTTAAGTTTCGTTGTCTTTTTCAGGCCAAAAAACTTTGATTTGAAGCGTTTAAAGATGGCTAGAAATAATCCGGAAAGGATAAAAAGAAGCAGAAAATCCATCAAAAAAGTATAGGTTTTTGAATAGAAAAAAGGAGGATGAAAAGGTTCGAAATATTTAAAAAAGATGGCAAAATATAAGGGATTGAAAAAATCGTGACTGAAAGATAAGGTTCCCAATTTTCCAAAAACAATTAATAAAAACCAGCCAAAGGCCAAACTCATGTGCATATAACCCAATACCGGATTCACTTTTAAAACCTTTCGGTGCAGCAGGCTCTCCATAAAGATTTCTTTGATAGAAGCCAATGTTTTTTTGGTAAAAAATCCTTTCTTTATTTTGCTTTTATCAACTTCACTCAAACGAATGATCCAAAGCGAAAATTTGATGATGAGGACACCAAAAATAAAATACAATCCGACTATAAACGGTAATACGAAGGGATCAAATTGTTTCATTTCTTTTTAGATTTCAGTATCAAGTATCAAGATCTTGGATTGGTTTTCATAAATCCACCGTTTGATCCTGAATATAACATTTCGGGTGTTTACTCCTCTGGGGCAAACCAATTTACATTTTCCGCAAAGCATACATTTTGAAATTTCCTGTTCAATATTTGTAAGTTCACCTCTTGAGATAAGCAGATGTAGTTTCCTGAAGTTGAAATTTGTAAAATTCCCACTACTGCACGTCGCAGTGCATCCTCCACAACCAATACAAAGCTGAATTGAAGGCTCATTGTTTTTAAGATAATAATAAAGTGTTTTGTCATTTTTATCATAATCTATCAAACGTCCGGTTGATATTGTATATCCAAATTTCTCCATCAATTCTTGTGTTTTAAAAATTGATCAACTTCCAGCGCAGCTGCCCTTGCATGGCTGATGGTATCCGAGATATTCATAGGCCCTCCCGAAGTTCCTGCGATAAAAATACCATCTTCGTTTGTAAGATTTGATTGGAAATGGGAGTCCTTTCCCATGATGAATCCATTTTTTTCGAAATTCAAACCCAATTTTTCTCCCAGATTGTTTGTTCCTTTTGAGGGAAGCATACCGATAAGTAATACCAACAAATCCACATTCATTTTTAAGGGGCGACCGGATAAGGTATCTTCCACCTTTATCTGAATGGAGCTATCAATATTTTCAGCTGCTTCAGATACCCTTCCCCTGATATATTTAATACCATATGCTTCCTGTGATTCGCGATACATTTCTTCATAATTTAACCCAAACATTCGCATATCCATATAGTAGCAAATGATTTCTGCTTCGGGATATAACATTCGCAATTCTATGGCTTGTTTTACTGCTGTTACACAGCAAACTTTCGAACAATGGTTGTTATTGCATTTTTCATCCCTCGATCCAACACAGTGCACAAATCCTATGCGTTTTGGTGTTTTTCCTAAAGGATTTAAATGATTGTCCGATTTGAATATTTCTTCTAATTCGACCGAGGTGATTACATTCTTATAAATTCCGTAACCATATTCTTCTTTCAAGCGGGCGTCGAACAAATCGAATCCGCTTGCAAGCACGATGGCATCTACTTCATACATGCCACTTTGATGGTCAAGAAGCCCAATACGTTTAGCTTTTAGATCTATATCAATAATTTCGGCCGATGTTTTTACAGCAACTTTTGAATTCTGCATTTTAGTTTTTAAATGATCTAAAACCTCTGATCCGGGCCTTCGGTCAGGGAATAGTTGAAACCAATCCCGCACATGACCGCCCAGTTCTTTTTCCTTTTCTAATAAAACAACCGAATGACCCAAATAGTCAAGTTGGGATGCAACCTCCATACCAGCAATTCCTCCACCGACTACTGCTACTTTTTTTTGTGCCATGATATTATGATTTACAGTTTGAATATGCCGGAATTGCTAATAAATCAGGAATCTTAGGTTGACCGATATCATCACCATCCTTAGTTTTGTATTTAGCAAATTCATCATATTGAATCCCTATTTTATCCATTAATAATTCGGATTGTACCTGATGCATCTGCAAACCTAAATCCCAAGGATTATAACCCATAAGTAATCCGGTTAACTCTTCGTAGGTAAGAACCGGGATGCCGATATTTTCTTTCCCATAGGTTTTGCCTTCCATTTCGGCGATGGTATATTGCCATTTATCCATGAACATGGTGCAACCAGGGCAATTACAAATAATCAGATCGGGCTTAAAGGCTTCCATCGATTCAAATTTCTTTTTTGTATTGGCCACTGAATAACCCCTGTTGGCTTGAACCAGATATTGCCGAAACCCGAAACCACAGCAATGCCTTCGTTCAGGATAATCTACAACTTTGCCTCCCCACGCTCTAATCATTCCCGATAGTACTTGTGGGAATTCGGCACCTCCAACTCCGTAAGCAGGGAACATTTTTGAATAATGACAACCAACATGTTCAACTACATGAAGCGGTTCGTTGGTAAATTGATTGACCAGGCTGAATTTATTAAGGTTGGCAATTTCGTTTCGGAATTTATAAATAATATCGGAACAATGCGTAATCGTTTTTGGCTTTTCAAATTCCCGTCCGGTTGCCTTCTTTAAGTCTTTCCTCACTTTTTGCTCAATTTCAGGAAAATGTTTCCAGGTTTCCAAAATTTCTTCATAAATCCCAAAGGAGGTTACACAGGAAATAACCATATGTTTGTAACCGGCTTCAGTCATCAAGGCAAAATGCCGGGCAACAACGGTCATGATGGTATTGAAGGGAACAACATCCGCATGATAGCCAATGCCTGTGCAAGTTGTATGCCGGGGGTCTTCAAAAATATCTTTCCCTAAATGTTTTTGCAAAAGCTTCATGAAAAAAATTTCTGAACCCGGAAAAAAATTTTGACGAATACAGCTTCTAACAAAGAAATAATGATCGTCAGGAATCTCTTTTTGGTATTCTTTCCAAATTATTGTTTTATTAACTTTGTTCATCACGATAATGTTTTCCACTATTGAACGTGTAAGTATGATAGAAATAATCGTTCTTTATGCCTTCACCGATTGGAATATTCATTTCTTTGGCTTTTTGTACTGAGTATTTTTCAATACAGTCGAATAAATATTGCCCCCCAGTTTGTATAAATATTTGCTTGAGTTCGTTTAATGATTCCTCGGAAGTATTTCTTAATACGCCTCCTCCATCTTTTTTGTAGCTTGCCCCAAATCGCTCATACACATCTGGGGCATGTTGATGAATCCATTCCCAGACAGGCCCTTGCTCAGGGTGTAATTCTGGGATTACTGCATCGGGATATATGCAGTAGCCATATTTGAGAATATTATCGCCTACGGTGCGTTTAACTGCAAATTGTTGGCGGCCTTTTTCGGAATCGGTAAAACATCCTAGTTTTTGTGATAAATACCGAAGTGACATGATGATTGAGCCTGGAACATTTCCACGTGGGCAACGGGTTTTACACGACATGCATTGTCCGCAATACCAAATAGTTTCACCGCATAATAGTGATTCGATTTTTTCTTCATCCCTGCTTTGAATTATGTCAACAATGATGCGCGGATCATAATTGTAAAATTCTGCAGCCGGACAAATTGCAGTGCAAACCCCGCAATTCATGCAGGAATTGAATCCCTCCACAAATCGAACATCTTCTTGAAGTTGCTCAAATAATGTTGGCATATCTTCTAATTATTTTAAAAGGCCAAATTAAAGACCAAGTACTTGTTAAACAACCTATAAAAAGCTTATTCGGGAGGGAGTATAAATACTTAGTGGCCTAGATCAAACATGTTCACTTACATGGAATTTTATAACTTTTTGTTTGATAAGATGTTAGACATTAGAAGCTAGATCTTAGGTAAAAAATGTTAAAATTCTAACGTCTAACATCTAATATCTAAGATCTTGAATGAAGTAATTAGCCCAATCTAAGTGCAATTAGCACAAAGAGTTATGATTAAATTAGAGTTTAACCAAATCCCATTTGAGCGCATAAACCACAAGGCAGGCGGTATTGCGGCAATTGGTTTTATCAAGGATGTTTGCACGATGCTTGTCAACGGTTCTTTTGCTTAAAAAGAGTTTATCCGCTATTTCCTGATTCGATTCTCCCCGACATATAAGGGTAAGGATTTCTGTTTCCCGTTCACTTAAAGTTTCATCATTTTTATTTAACTCCGGTCCGTTTTTAATGAGTTTATAAAGAATTTCCTGAGAGAAATAATTTCCACCGTTTGCTACAATTCTTATAGCTTCTCTAACCTCGTTAATGGTGGAATCTTTAATTAAAAATCCTTTAACACCTGCATTGATCATTTTGAAATAATATTCTTCTTCGCTGTACATCGAAAGTGCGATGATTTTTAAATCAGGCTTTTTTTCCAAAGATCGGATAGTTGCTTCAACCCCGTCAATTTCAGGCATATTGATATCCATTAATACGATGTCAGGATCAATTTTATCAATCATATCGAGAAAAACTTTCCCGTTCGAAGCTTCATAAACATGATCGATTTCTTCCAAATCACTCAGCAAGGTAATCAATCCGCTGCGGAATAAGGCGTGATCATCGACGATGATAATATTAATTTTTTGCATAAAGTTTCAAGTATATTTTTACATCCACCCCCGAATTTGGCTGACTTTCAAAAATTAGCTGACCATTGATCGAACGAATTCTTGATTGAATATTGGCATAGCCTCTTCCTTCGGTTTTGATTAAAACGTCGTTGATGTCGAACCCTTTGCCATCGTCGGTATAATGAATATTTAATTGTTGGCTTTCTTTGAACAAATCAATCTTTATGTTTTTTGAGGATGCGTGTTTAATCGTATTATTAATTAGTTCACAGATAACCCTGTATAAAACTACTTCCACATTAAAATCAAGGCGTTCCTCATTAATGTTTGAGTCGATCTTTATTCTGATGCCTTTGGAAATATTTACTTTATCGACAAAAGATTTAAGGGCGCTGATTAATCCAAAATTATCAAGGATATGGGGGCTTAAATGGTTTGATATTTCTTTGATAGAAGTGATGGCTTCTCCGGCAACCAAATTCATATTGTCGACAATCTTTTTGTTTTTTGCTTCTTGTTTGGTTTGTGAAAGGGCAGAAGCCAACATTTTTATTGAAGAAAGCAGGGGGCCTAACCCATCGTGTAAATCTTTGGCAAAACTTCGCCTTTCTTTTTCTTCGGTAAGGATAATTGTTTCTAATACTTTTTGCTCTGATTCTTTTCTGAGTTCGTCAATATGTTTGAGAAAATCAAATATTTTACGAATGTAAAATACCCCTACCAATAAAAATATTGAAATAAAAATTCCTAACCAATGGGCAAAAGTTACTTCTGGCAAGGTGGTGTTTTTTTGTATGAATGGGATCAACTCGATCAGCCTTCTTATGGCCATCAAAAACAGGGCAATGGAAATAAGTATCCAGGAGATGTTGAACTTGGTCTTTTTAATTAATGGAACAGCCATAAGGGCAGCCGAAAACTGCAATACGATTGAAAGTATCAGGGCTATTTTGATAAACATAACCCAAAATTAACGAAAATATGGATGGATTTAAATGTTTTTCCTTAAGAAGAAAAGTATCATAACCCCAACGACAGCGAAACCAATTCCGCAATATCCAGGTTCTTCATTTCTTCTTCTTTGTTTTTGTATTTGATGCCATCGGTCATCATTACCATACAGAACGGGCAAGCGGTTGCCACGATATCGGCCTTGGTTTCAATGGCATCTTCAATGCGTTCGATAAAAACTTCTTTGTCACCTTTTTCGGCTTCTTTAAACATTTGTCCGCCCCCGGCTCCACAGCATAAAGCAACGCTTTTACATCTTGCCATCTCAACATTTTGAACAGGCAAGGCTTTTAAAATTTCACGTGGAGCTTCATACTCATCATTGGCACGACCTAAATAACAAGGATCGTGGAAAGTAACTTTTTGGCCTTTAAAAGTATCGTTAAATTTAAAATTGCCTTGTTTGGCTTGCTCGGCCAAAAATTGAGAATGATGAATCACCTCATAATTTCCACCAAAATCAGGATATTCATTCTTAAAAGTATTGTAATCGTGAGGGTCGCAGGTGATGATTTTCTTTACTCCGTAGCCATTTAAAATTTCGATATTCGTCATGGCCTGCATCTGAAAAAGCATTTCATTTCCGGCTCTTCGCGCGATATCGCCACTGTCTGATTCTTCTACTCCCAGAACAGCATAATCGATTTTCAAGTGGTTCAGAATTTTCACAAATTCACGACTTACTTTTTTATATCTATCGTCGAAAGCACCGGCTGATCCTACCCAAAACAAGTATTCAGGTTTTTTGCCATGTGCGGCCAAATCTGCCATAACGGGGACATCAATTTTAATTTTGCTGTTGTCTGGAGTATCCATTGTTTTGCGTGTTAAAGTGTTTGCGTGTTAATGTTTTTGCGTGTTAATGTGTTTATGTTATTGTACTCATTGTTTGGAATATGGATTAAATTCGACGTTAACACCCAACACTTAAACACGTTAAAACAATCATTTCTTCTTTTCTAAGTACCTTAATAACCCCAATGTGAGACTTTTCACTTTATCACATTCTTCACGGAGTTTATTAATTTCAAATTTTTCTAATAAATTTAAGTCTTCCAAAATATAGGTCATGCTTTTTACCTCTGAAGCTGAGCTTTGAGCATAATCGAGAAAACGAATAAAATCTTTTTTATTATATCTTGCAAATCCTTCAGCGATATTATTCATGGTAGAAAGGGCAGCACTTTTAAACTGTTTTTTGGTGTCGAAATCGCTTTTTAAGGTTTCAGTGTTAGATAATTGGAATACATGTTTTGTTAACTGTCTAGCAGCTTGCCAACATTCCAAATCCTCAAATTGATCAATTTTTGTCATGATTTTCAATCTATCTTGAACACACAAACACGCGAACACTTTAACACGTAAAAAAGTTTAAACCTTATTAACATATATATCCTCTGCCCATTTCATCCGGTCTTGTGGTGAAAACTGCCAGGGAGCCCCATTGTTCTCAATATTTGTGAAAATAGCATTTAATTCGGCAGGAGCAGCGGCATTTTCTAAAGCAAGATATCGACGCATTTCCAAAATGATAGATAATGGCTCAATATTTACAGGGCATTCGATTGCACATGCATTACAAGTGGTACAAGCCCATAACTCCTCAGGTTGAATAAAATCGAATAATGTTTTCTTATCAATAGTATCATTTTTGGTTTTTCTTACCGATTCAAGCATGTCGCGCACATCCATCATGATTTTTCGTGGGGAAAGCAATTTCCCGGTAATATTTGCGGGGCATCTTGATGTACAACGTCCACATTCAGTGCATGAATAGGCGTCCATAAGGTTTTTCCAGGTAAGATCTTCGATGTTTTTTGCACCAAAAACAACCTTTCCGGCATTTTCTTCTTCTTGTGGTTCAAACGATCCGTCCAACATCAATTTAATTTCTTTTGTTACCGAAGGCATATCGGCCATTTTGCCTTTGGGTTCCAATCGTGTGTAATAAACATTAGGGAAGGCCAGAAAAACATGAAAATGTTTTGAATAAGGAATGTAATTCAAGAACATCAAAACCCCGATAATATGAAACCACCAACCAAATCGTTCCAGAAAAATTAAAGTGTTTGTTGGCAATCCTTCAAAAAGAGGGATAAATAAACCGCTTAATGGAAAATCCCCGACATTTACATAGTGATCAATAAGACGTTCTTGCAAAATACTATCACATGCATTCATCATAAAAATTGAAGACATCAAAAAAACTTCTGTTATTAAAATAATATTTGCATCAGAACGTGGCCATAAGGTCATCTCTTTATTCCAAAACCTTTTAACTTTTAAAATGTTACGCCGGATCAGAAAAACAATACATACTAATATTACGGATAAGGCAAATAATTCAAATACGGTTATTAAAATAGGATATAAATTTCCTATAAACGCGAAAACCCGATGAGAGCCCCAAATTCCGTCAATAAGTATTTCTAACATTTCTATGTTAACAATTATAAAGCCGAAATAAACAAAAATGTGCAAAATACCTACAATCGGACGAGATAACATTTTGGATTGTAGAATAGTAACTAAAAACATCAATCTCCATCTTTTTTGTTTTTGGTCGGATAAATCCAATTTTTTCCCTCGATTTATATTTCCGGAGATAGTTTTTACATTTTTGTAGAAAAACAGAATTGCAGCAAATAACAGGAGAATAAATATAATATTTGGGATCATGGGCATTAGTATTTATGCTATTGAATAATATCGAATATTTCTTATCGCTATTGGATTAAAAATTACAAAATTATCAAATTTAAAATGTTAAAAAAAATATTTTGTTTTTAAGACATTATAATCTGAAAATAGGACTATTATCCATAGAGTTTTTAATACTTGAAACTAAAATTTCAAAAACAGCCTGCCCTGTTGAAAACAGGAAAATGAATTGAAATTTGCAAGTTTGAAGTTCGAATGCCGGAATGCAAGTTTAGGAAGGATTGTAACGAATAAAATAAAAAATTCCATTTTAATACCTCGCTGTTTGCCTTTGCATTTTCCTCTAAGAATCAAAAATAAATCCCTTCACTTAAAAGCCTTTCAAAGTGCCCTAAAGTGTTAAAAAATTGAAAGGAATCCGTATATTTGTTCAACCTAATAAATTAAAATTCAAACTATGTTGAAAAATGAGGTTTATAAACCTGTAAATCATATCCGCATTGTTACTGCTGCTTCTTTATACGACGGACATGATGTTGCCATTAATGTAATGCGAAGGATTATCCAGTCGAGTGGAGCAGAGGTTATCCATTTGGGGCATAATCGATCGGTTCTTGAAATTGTGGAATGTGCGATTCAGGAGGATGTTCAGGCCATTGCCATTACATCATATCAGGGAGGGCATCTTGAATTTTTTAAATACATGTTTGATTTACTGAAAGAACGCTCCTCAATTCACATAAAAATATTCGGTGGTGGAGGGGGGGTTATACTTCCAGAGGAAATTGAAGCATTGCATACTTATGGGATTACCCGTATCTATTCTCCCGATGATGGACGTAACATGGGGTTGCAAGGGATGATAAATGATTTGTTGAAACAATCCGATTTTGCAGCAGGCAAAGGTGTGAGAGCCAACTTAAAAAGTCTGGCTGAAAAAGATCCTAAAACAATTGCACAACTTATTTCGGCTGCAGAAAATAATCCAGAAGAAGTAGAAGTTACCCTTAAAAAGATACGGGAAATTGCCGCTAAAAATAAAGCTCCGGTATTAGGTATTACCGGAACAGGTGGTGCCGGAAAATCTTCTTTGGTTGATGAGATTGTGCGCAGATTTTTAACTGATTTGCCCGATAAAACCATTGCCATTATTTCGGTCGATCCCTCAAAGAGAAAGACCGGTGGAGCATTGCTAGGTGATCGGATAAGGATGAATTCAATCTTTAGTCCAAGGGTTTATATGCGTTCACTGGCAACCCGCCAGTCAAATTTGGCCATGTCGAAATATGTGAAAGATGCCGAAAGTATTGTACAAGCTGCTAAGTATGACATGGTAATATTAGAAACTTCGGGTATCGGACAATCGGATACGGAAATCATCGATCACAGCGATCTTTCACTTTATGTGATGACTCCGGAATATGGCGCGGCAACACAACTTGAAAAAATCGACATGCTCGATTTCGCGGATATTATTGCCTTAAATAAATTTGATAAAAGAGGCGCACTGGATGCATTACGGGACGTGAAGAAACAATATGCCCGTAACCATAATTTGTGGCATGAAGAGGTAGATAAAATGCCGGTTTACGGCACAATTGCCTCTCAATTTAATGATCCCGGGGTTAATCAATTGTATCAGGCTATCATTGCAAAAATCAAAGAGAAAACAGGGGTTGATTATCATTCAAAGATGCATCCGGAAAATGAAATGTCGGAAAAAGTTTTTATCATTCCGCCCAATCGCACCCGTTATTTATCTGAAATATCCGAAACGGTTAGAAAATATAATACATGGACTGAAAATCAAGCTACTACTGCCCAACGAATGTATGTGATTCGAAGAGCAATTGAAGAACTCGATCCCGAAAAGAATAAAATGAGTATTTCTGAATTGGAAAATATTTACAGAAAAATTGAAATAGATCTCGACGGCCATAATAAGCAATTAATTGAGGGATGGGGCGAAAAGAAAAAAGCATTTTATGAGCCTTTTTATACCTATAAAGTCAGAAATAAGATCATTAAAGTTGAGACTTCGACCGAATCATTATCCCATCTTAAAATTCCAAAAATTTCACTACCTAAATACGAAGGTTGGGGCGATGTATTGAAATGGATTCTAAAGGAAAATATTCCGGGTGAGTTTCCATTTGCAGCCGGAGTGTTCCCGTTTAAACGTCAGGGTGAAGATCCAACCCGCATGTTTGCAGGCGAAGGTGGTCCAGAACGTACCAATCGTCGGTTTCATTACGTGTCATTGGGAATGCCGGCAAAAAGGCTTTCTACCGCTTTTGACTCTGTTACACTTTATGGTGAAGATCCCGACCGAAGACCTGATATTTATGGAAAGATAGGGAATTCAGGTGTTTCGATTTGCTGTCTGGATGATGCAAAAAAATTGTATTCAGGCTTTCACCTGACGGATGAAATGACTTCGGTTTCGATGACAATTAATGGTCCGGCACCTTCTATGGTTGGGTACTTCATGAATGCAGCCATCGATCAGGAATGCGAAATTTACATCAAAGAGCAAGGCATTGAAGCTGAAATTGAAGCAAAAATTGCTAAGTTGTACAAAGAACGTGGTACGAAACGTCCTAAATATCAGGGCAAGTTACCCAAAGGAAATGACGGATTGGGATTGATGCTTTTGGGAGTGACCGGAGATCAGGTTTTGCCGAAAGAAATTTATGAAAAAATTAAAGCAGATACCCTTTGCAAGGTTAGGGGAACAATACAGGCCGATATTTTAAAAGAAGATCAAGCACAAAATACCTGTATTTATTCTACTGATTTTTCACTCCGATTGATGGGAGATGTGCAGGAATACTTCATTAATCATAAGGTCCAGAATTTTTACTCAGTCTCGATTTCAGGTTATCATATCGCGGAAGCAGGAGCAAATCCAATATCTCAATTGGCTTTCACTTTAGCTAATGGTTTTACATATGTTGAATATTATGCTTCACGAGGAATGAAAATCGATCATTTTGCTCCAAACTTATCTTTCTTCTTTTCTAACGGACTTGATCCTGAATATTCCGTTTTGGGAAGGGTAGCAAGGTTAATCTGGGCTAAAGCCATGAAGTTAAAATATGGTGCAAACGATCGTTCTCAAAAATTGAAATATCATATTCAAACCTCAGGCCGATCATTGCATGCTCAGGAAATTGACTTTAATGATATTCGCACAACACTGCAGGCGCTTTACGCCATTTACGATAATTGCAATTCTTTACATACCAATGCTTATGATGAAGCCATCACCACGCCAACAGAGGAATCGGTAAGACGAGCGATGGCTATTCAGTTAATCATTAACCATGAATTGGGCCTGGCAACAAATCAAAATCCATTGCAAGGTTCGTTTATTATTGAGGAATTAACCGATTTGGTTGAAGAAGCAGTGATGCTTGAATTCGACCGGATCAACGAAAGAGGCGGAGTATTGGGAGCAATGGAGACCATGTATCAGCGCAGTAAAATACAGGAAGAATCATTGTATTACGAAACCCTAAAGCATAATGGCAAATTGCCGATTATGGGGGTAAATACTTTCTTATCCTCAAAAGGTTCACCAACAATCACTCCCGGAGAAGTTATTCGTGCGACTCCTGAAGAAAAGGAATATCAGATTAAAATGCTGGAACAACTCCATAAAACATATGTTCAAGAATCGAAAACAAATCTTCAGGAATTAAGATTGGCTGCGGTTCGAAACAAAAATGTTTTCGAACAATTAATGGAAGCCAGTAAGTATTGTTCAATAGGACAAATTACCGGAGCTTTGTTTGAAGTAGGTGGACAATATCGAAGAAATATGTAAATTTAACATCTTTAAATTACCTGATAAAAAACATAAATTATGTACTCAAAAAAAATCCTGGTTATCTATCCTGAAGAAAAATCAACATACATTGCTGTTTATTATGGATCAGAAATGACATTCCTTAAAAATATTAAGCACACAGATGTTGAACTGGATGCTTTTAAGGAAATAAAAGATCAACTCACATTCAGGAAAAAAGCCATTTTAGATGTGTTGATTGAGAACGATATTGATATCAAAAAAGTTAATTTGTTAATGTCGAGATCGGGAATGATGAAGCCTGTTAAATCAGGGATTTATGAAATCAACGAATTGATGATTAAAGATTTGGTCGAAGGCAGCAAAAGTGAGCATCATATCAATTTAGGTGGATTGGTTTCGAAAGAGATTGCTGACGATTTAGGCATCAAAGCATACATGGCTGATCCTGTTGTTGTGGATGAATTTGATGAAGTAGCTCGTGTGAGCGGACATCCGCTGATTGAAAGGAAATCCCGATTTCATGCATTGAGCCATAAACATTTTGCACGTAAATATGCCAAATCTATCAGCAAACAATATGAAGATTTAAATCTTATTGTGGTTTATGTAGGAACCAAAGGAATTTCAATTGGTGCACATAAAAAAGGGAAGGTGATTGATGTAAATCAATCGTATGATGGAGATGGCCCTTTTGGAGTTACAAGGGCAGGATCTTTGCCAACAGGTGATTTGATCCGTTTGTGTTTCAGTAGGAAATATAATGAAAGCGAAATGCTTGACTTGGTTCAACGAGGAGGAGGATATGCTGCATATCTTGGAACTTCTAATTTATCTGAAATAGATCAGCGACTCATGTCGGGCGACGATACCGCCATATTTATTTCTTATGCATGTGCCTATCAGGTTGCCAAAGAAATTGGTGGAATGTACGCGGTGTTGGATGCAAAAGTAGATGCCATTATTTTAAGCGGGAATATCTTTAATAGTGAACGCTTTCTTGAAAATGTAACCCGAAGGGTTGGCAAAATTGCTCCCATTGCTTTGTATCCAAGCAAAAATGATTTTGAAGCCATTGCCATGAATGGATTACGATTGCTGAAAGAAGAAATCGTGGCTCAAGAGTATAAGTAACATCTCTATCCCCCAAAACCATAACTTAAGTTATGGTTTTGGGGACATAAATAATACTCCCCATAAATTTAATTTGAATGTCACATTCACTTGTTAAAATATGGGTACATGCAATCCTCGGTGTTAAATATCGTGAGAATCTCATCAATCCCAAATCGGAGAAATTAATTTACAAGATTTTATCAAGAGAGGTTTCCAAAACTGGTTGTAAGTTATTTGCCATTGGTGGAACTGAAAATCATGTTCATATTTTGATAATGCTCAAATCAACGGTTAGTATCAGCAATGTAATGAAACAAGTTAAAGGTGCAAGTAGCCGAATGATTTCAAGATTAAAGTTATGCCCACAAGAATTTTATTGGCAAATCGGATATGGTGCTTTTTCTGTTTCCGAGAAAAATGTGAAAGGTGTTATCAGGTATATCAAAAATCAAAAAATTCATCATCAGCAAGTTAGCCTGCATGATGAACTAAAATCTATTAGGGCTGGCCAGCATTCGCACTCAAAAACAATAAATTAATTTATGGTTTTTGGCAAATGGATTCTTACAATCGATCTTTAAAATATTCCAAGCTCTCAGGATTAGCCAAAGCATCTTTATTTTTAACCTCTTGACCATGTGCAATTTTTTTAACGGCAACTTCAACTTTTTTACCATTGATGGTGTAAGGAACATCTTTGGTTTCCAAAATCAGGGCCGGAACATGACGTGGGCTGCAATTCTTCCGGATTTGATTTTTTATTTTCTGTTTTAATTCTTCTGTTAGTGATTGTCCAATGGACAGCTTTACAAAAAGCACAACTTCTTCATCATTTTCAAGTTGATGACCGATTACAACCGAATCGGCAATTTCATCCATATTCTCAACCACACGGTAAATTTCGGCAGTTCCTATTCGTACACCACCCGGATTTAAAGTTGCATCTGATCGACCATGCATTTGAATACCACCGTTTTCGGTAATGAGAATATAATCGCCATGATGCCAAATATTGGGATAAGTTGCAAAATAAGCATCGTGATATTTTTCACCATTCGGATCGTTCCAAAAATAAACCGGCATTGAGGGGAAAGCTATTTTGCAAACTAGTTCCCCTTTTTCTCCAATTAAGCTTGTACCCGCTTCGTTGATGCAATCCACATCCATTCCAAGACCCTTGCATTGAATATCGCCACGATAAACCGGCAATAATGGATTTCCTAAAACAAAACAAGAAACAATATCCGTACCTCCGGCAATAGAAGAAAGCTGGACATCCTTTTTCCAATCACGATAAACATATTCGAAGCTTTCTTCAGAAAGGGGCGAACCAGTTGAAAGAATCGCCTTAAGCTTAGGAAAATCGGAGATAGTATTTGGAACAACTTCTTCCGATTCGAGCATGGCAATGTATTTTGCACTGGTACCAAAAATTGTGATGTCAAGTTCATCAGCCATTTTAAGCAGTGCATCAGCTTGGGGATAAAACGGATTGCCATCATAACAAACGATGGTTGCTCCAACCGCCAGCGAACTTACAAACCAGTTCCACATCATCCAACCACAGGTTGTGTAATAAAAATGTACATCATTTTCTGTTAAATCGCAGTGCAATTTTAATTCTTTTAAATGTTGAATGAGCGTTCCACCTGCCGAATGAACGATGCTTTTTGGTAAACCGGTAGTACCCGAAGAATACATGATATACAATGGGTGATCGAAATCGAGTTGTTCGAAAACGAGTTTTTCAGCCGTTGGTTCTGTAAGTTCTTCGTAAGTAATCGCATTGCTAAATTTTCCTTTGTCAACCGTATGAGTATAATTCACCAAAACCACTTTTTTAACAGAGGGTAATTGATCCAAAATCTGCAAAAGTTTTTCTTGGGAATCAAATTGTTTTCCCTTAAAAAAGTAACCATCTGCTGCAAAAATTACCTTGGGTTCAATCTGACTGAACCGATCTAAAACTCCTTTAATCCCAAAATCGGGAGACGAGGACGACCATATGGCACCAATGGCTGAAGTCGCCAACATGGCAATAATACTTTCAGGCATATTGGGCATAAATCCGGCGATACGATCTCCTTTCTTTACTCCAAGTTTTTTTAAACCTGCCACCGTTTTCCTGACTTCTTCGTATAATTCCTTGTAGGATAGTTGTCTTTTTATTTCTGATTCGCCCCGAAAAATAATGGCCGTTTTATCATCTCTTCTCTGCAAAAGATTTTCAGCATAATTGAGTTTTGCATCGGTAAACCATTTGGCCCCTGGCATTTTTTGGGGATCATCAACAACCGAAGTATATTTTTCTGAATGAATGATGTTTGAATAATTCCAGAATTCTTCCCAAAAATCAGCCGGGTTTTCAACACTCCACTGATGCAAATGCGCATAACTATTTTCAGCTAAATGATATTTATCGCGGATCAAATTTAGAAATTCCTGCATTTGGGATGCAGAAGCTTTTTCAGGGTTGGGTTGCCAAAGTTTTGTATTATTCATTTTAGTCTAGAATTAAGCACATAAGGGTTGCTCAAAAATGAATTTGAAGATTTGAAAATGTGCTAATTTGAAAATGACTCGTTCTCCTCAAATATTATCAAATTTTCAAATTGAATAATTTTCAAATTAACAACCTATATAGCGTGAAATCACCAATCGCTGAATTTCCGATGTTCCTTCGCCAATTTGCAATAATCGTTGATCGCGGAAAAATCGTTCAATCGCGTAATCTTTCATAAGGCCGTAACCACCATGCAATTGAAGTGCTTCGTCGGCAACTTGTTTCGCAATTTCCGAGCAATACAATTTCGACATGGCCGCCTCTTTAGCAAAGGGTTTATTTTCATCTTTCAGCCAACATGCTTTGTAAAGCAGGTTACGCGCCAGCTCAATTTTTAGCGCCATATCGGCCAATTTAAAGGCATTCACCTGAAATTTGGAGATGGGTTTGCCAAATTGTTTGCGTTCGTTAGCATAATTTAAACCCAGTTCAAAGGCTCCTTGTGCCAATCCAAGGCCCATGGCGGCAATTGATAGCCGGCCATTATCAAGGGTGCTTAGCATGATTTTGGAACCTTGCCCCACTTCTCCTAAAAGATTTCCTTCCGGAACTTTGCAATCCTCAAAATACAGTTCGGCTGTGTCGGAAGCCCGCCACATCATTTTGCCATGCATGGTATTGCGCTTAAAGCCGGGAGTATCTTTGTCGACAATAATACAGGTGAATTCAGGTATACCATTTTTCACATCACTTACTGCCTGAACAGTTGAACCAACTGAAATTTCAGAAGACCCGTTGGTGATGAAAATTTTTGAACCATCAATTATCCATTGACCATTCTCTAGTCGTGCTTTGGTTTTAGTTCCCCTCGAGTCGGATCCGGCTGAAGCTTCGGTCAAACCGAAACCCCAAAGCGCTTCACCAGTGCAAAGAGGGGGAAGGTATTTTAGTTTTTGTTCTTCAGTGCCGTAATAATACAGAGGCCCGATTCCTAGGGAATTGTGGGCAGCAAGAGTGGCAGCTTGTGAGCTGTCGACCCTGGCTAATTCTTCAACGGCAATGATGTAAGATAAAGTGTCAAGTCCCTGTCCACCGTATTTCTCGGGCAGGCACATTCCAAATAGGCCTAATTCTCCCATCTTTTGTGTCAGGTCAAGGGAAAACTCTGCTTTTTCGTCTAATTCCTGGGCAATTGGTTTAATTTCTAATTCAGCGAAGTCGCGGACCGCTTCGCGGATCATTTTTTGTTCCTCACTTAAATCGAAATTCATAGTTATTTAATTTGAAGATTTGAAAATATGTTAATTTGAAAATGATTAGATTGTTTTAGAAATTGAATTATTTTAAAAGCACCTGTCTGGCTGTAACTAATTATCTGC
The DNA here is from genome assembly GCA_018816945.1 of Bacteroidota bacterium. Classification (NCBI taxonomy): domain Bacteria; kingdom Pseudomonadati; phylum Bacteroidota; species Bacteroidota bacterium. Next base: position 384,260 of record JAHIVC010000099.1, read on the forward strand.
CAAATTTATAACACAATTGGTAATTTTATTGAACTTTCAAATTAGCACATTTCCAAATAGACACATTAAGGTTATCACATCTTAATTACCAAATTTTCAAATTATCTAATTTTCAAATTGTGTTATTCAATTTCTACCAATACTGCACCTGCATCTACCATATCATCGAGTAAAACAATTACTTTTGAAATTTTACCATCTCTTTTGATCGATATATTATTTTCCATTTTCATGGCATCAATCACTATAACTACGTCATCTTTCTTCACTACATCACCCGGTTTAACCATGATTTTAAATATCCGGCCCGGAATTGGAGAAACAATAACGTTTTCTTCATTTACAGTAGTATCTTCAACAGTAGAAGTATGTTCAGTGTCTAATAAATCATTTCGTCTGATTAAAAAGTCACCGCCATTAATGCTAACTTTGATCATTTCATCATCGGCCTTCGTGAAACTTGCAAAATAAGTATTATTGCCAATTTTAAAATCAACTTCATTTTGATTCATATAAATCAATTGGCAATCATATCCAACTTCATCGAAGATAAATTGATAATTGTCATCTTTCGATTTATTAATTTCAATTTCATGATCTGCACCCTGAAAATTAATTTGTAGTGACATTAGGTTTCTCCAATATCCTATCGCATTCCAAACATCATGCTTTGGATCCAAATAAGATTTGTCGCTTGCTTCTTTGTTTAAGGAATGGAGCAAATATGCCAGTATTGCCACTTGGTTTTCAACTGCACCTTTGGTGTAATTATTCCTGTTTGGAGATTGATCTTCTTTCACAGCTACTGAAGTTTTAGGGGTTGTTGAAGTTGTTGGAGCAGGCGTACGTTTTTTCGCTATTTCTTCTTCAAAACGTTTTTTAGCCAGTCCGGATTTATAATCGCGATATTGTGTTTCGTGCATTGCAAATTCAAAAAGTTCTTCATCATCAGGGCCGGTATCCCAGCCATTCTCCAGCATTTCTTTTCGGAATTTATCCAATTCATCCGGATACGCATCTTGTGGGACTCCTGTATAGAATTCCCTGTTTTGTTTTTTTGCTAAAGCAAGAAGTTCGGGTGCCAAAGGACCGGGTAATTTACCGGCTTTGCCCAAAATCATATTCCAGGTATTTTCATCAATAATAGAATAACGCTCTTCTCCTTTTGATAATTGAACCAGATTCAAGAGGGCTACATTTTTTACATATTGACTGAAAGGGGTTACCAATGGTGGATATCCAAGTTTTGGCCAAACATAAGCAACCTCATCAAAAAGTCTAATCAGCAATTCATCCTGATTAATCTGATCTTTTCCATTCGCTTTTAACGAGTAATTGATACCATCATGAACGCCTTTTAAATCGGCCATTAAGCTGCCCATCATACCACCGGGTAATCCTGATCCTACCATTAAGGATGAAAGGAGCATGTTTTTTGGATCTATAAAATATCCAAGGAAATCGTCCATGAAACTTTGGGTAAGTGCCCTTGCTTCCATATAAGCTTTCATGTTGATTTCCGGAACATCAAATCCGGCATCTTTTAACATTGCCTGTATGGTAATAACGTCAGGGTGTATCATTCCCCAACTTAATGGTTCCATGGCCACATCAATATAATCTGCTCCTGCTCTTGCAACTTCAAGCATTGAAGCTACTGAAAAACCCGGACCGGAATGACCATGATATTGAATTGCAATGTGTGGATGTTTCTTTTTGATTCTGCTAACTAATTCACCAAGGCTTGCCGGACGACCAATACCAGCCATATCTTTCAAGCAAATTTCATCAGCACCGTACTCAATTACCCGGTCGGCTAATTCGGCATAATAATCTACAGTATGTATGGCGGAATGTGTAATACTTAAGGCAGCCTGTGAAATCATTCCGGCTTCTTTCGCATATTTAACGGAGAGTTCCAGATTTCTATGATCATTTAATCCGCAGAAAGAACGGGAAATATCAGTTCCCTGAGCTTTCTTCACTTTATACATCAATCGTCTCACATCGGCAGGTACCGGGAACATACGAATACCGTTCAATGCACGTTCAAGCATGTGGGTTTGTATTCCTACATCATTAAAAGGTTGGGTCCATTCACGAACTGCTGTATTTGGGTTCTCTCCATATAATAAGTTAACCTGCTCAAAAGCACCACCATTGGTTTCAACTCTTGCAAAACATCCCATATCGATTATAACAGGTGCAATTTTCTTTAATTGATCAATCCTTGGAACATATTTTCCGGAAGATTGCCACATATCTCGGTAAACCAGGCTGAATTTAATTTGTCTCTTCTTCATTCTTAATTCGTTATAAAATTTATTTGACCCAATTAGGCTTTCTCTTTTCAAGAAAAGAAGCCATTCCCTCTTGTCCTTCTTTGGAAGCTCTTAATTCGGCTATTAGTTTAGCGCTGTAATCAATAGCACTTTCAAAATCGTATTTATTACTGATGTTATAAATTAATTCTTTACAAGCAGTAATCGCGTTAGGGCCACTACTTAATAAGAATTGAACCATTTTATTGGCATTTTCTTCAATCTCACTTTCAGGTTGAGCCGAATTTGCCAACTGATATTGTGCTGCTTCAATTCCTGTAAAACGTCTTCCACTCAACATTAAATCCCTGGCTCTGAATTCGCCAATCCGTTTAAGAACGTATAGTGAAATTGTTGCAGGGGCAATGCCTAATTTAACTTCAGAGAATGCGAATTTTGCATCCTCTGTACAAAATACAAAATCGCATGCTGCCAGTAAACCATTGGCACCACCAATAGCAGCACCCTGCACTAGAGCAATGGTGGGTTTTTTGCACGTATAGATTGTATTAAAGCATTTGGCCAGTTTTAAGCTGTCTTCATAATTTTCTTTGAAGCCAAATTCAGCAATACCCTTCATATAATTGAGGTCAGCACCGGCACAAAATGATTTTCCCCTACCTTTTAAAAGTAGTACCCGAACTTCCGGATCATCATTTAACAATTCGAAACAATCAATAATTTCCGATATCATTTCAGCATTCAATGCATTATGTTTATCAGGCCTGTTTAGCCATATAGTGCCAACTTGTTCCTGAAGCTCGAATTCGATATTATTAAAAGATTTCATCCGCAGATTTTTTTATTTAAATTGGTCGGATGGAACTCGCATGGGATATTTCCATCTTCGGGTGTATAAAAAGAACATGCTCGTTTCATCTGTTTTGATTTACATTCTGAAAACGCCAAATTTCTGATCGTCAAATGGCTTATTTAAAGACATGGAGATTCCCATTGCCAAAACTTTTCGGGTATCAACAGGATCAATGATCCCATCATCCCATAAACGAGCCGTGCTATAGTATGCTGAACCTTCATGGTCGTATTTTTCGATAATACTATTTCGAAGTTCATCAATTTCTTCTTGTGGCATTGTTTTACCCTTGGCTTCGTATTGATCCTTTTTAACGGTTATCAATACATTTGCAGCTTGTCGTCCACCCATTACCGAAATTTTGGCATTTGGCCACATAAATAAAAGGTTGGGGCTGTATGCACGACCAGCCATTCCATAATTGCCTGCTCCGAAGGAACCTCCAAATATTACCGTGAATTTAGGAACATTTGCATTTGCAACGGCATGTACCAGTTTTGCACCATCCTTGGCAATTCCTTTTCTTTCATAATCTTTACCAACAATAAATCCGGTAATGTTTTGAAGAAAAACCAATGGTATTTTACGGGCACAACACAATTCAATAAAATGCGCTCCTTTAAGTGCTGATTCGTTAAATAGGATTCCTTTATTGGCAATAATACCAACCGGATAACCCATGATTTTCGCAAAACCGGTAACTAAAGAGGTACCGTATTTTGCTTTGAATTCGTGAAACTTACTTCCATCAACCATGCGCATGATGATTTCCAATGGATCTACCATTTTTCGTAAATCAATAGGTGCAATGCCATAAAGTTCTTTTGGATCGTAAAGAGGTTCTTCAATCGGACTTAGATCAAGCTTTTGTTTGTCTTTTTTATCCAGATTTTGGAAAATATTTCGGCAAATTTGAATGGCATGAACATCATCGTCGGCCATGTGATCGGCAACACCCGAGTGGGTTGTATGAACTTCTGCTCCGCCTAATTCTTCGGGAGTTACCACTTCGCCGGTAGCAGCTTTCACCAATGGGGGTCCACCGAGGAAAATCGTACCTTGATTCTTGACAATAATTGTTTCATCGCTCATCGCAGGAACGTAAGCTCCTCCGGCTGTACATGAACCCATTACAATGGCAATTTGAGGGATGCCTTGTGCCGACATTTTTGCCTGGTTATAGAAAAAGCGTCCAAAATGTTCTTTGTCTGGAAATACGTTTGCTTGCTCAGGTAAAAATACCCCACCTGAATCTACCATATAAACACAGGGAAGCTGGCTGTCCATTGCAATTTCCTGAGCCCTTAAATGTTTCTTGATACCTTCTTTGACATAAGTACCCCCTTTAACAGTGGCATCATTCGCAATGATAACAGTTTCGCGACCATTAATTACACCAATACCGGTAATGATACCGGCAGATGGATGGCCATCGTCATACATTTTAAAAGCAGCCAGGGCAGAAAGTTCAAGAAATGGGGTATTGGGATCTATTAACTTGTCAATACGTTCTCTGGCTAATAATTTTCCACGCTCTTTATGTTTCTTAACTGTAGAGTCGCCACCACCTTTCTTAACCTGTTTATGGATCGCTTTGTATTCGCTAAGGAGCTTTAAAAAATCTTCTTTGTTTTTCTTAAACTCATCAGAGCTTGTGTCAATTTTAGTTTCTAGCTTAAACACGTTTCAATTTTTTCGTTTGACTATATTTTCACTTCCAGGTATTGTATTTGTCAATTTTTTTGTATTTTTACTCGAGTTGTTAGCGGATTAACAACTCTTTTTATACAAGATGCAAGTATAGTGAAAATTTTATTCAATTGAAAATAATCAGAAATCATACATATTAGTAAATATAGAAACATAATGTGTTCACAAAGGAAAAAATTACGCAGACATTAGCAAATGCAACGGATCAAATTATAAAACTTTAAAAATATTATTATGAATTACCCCAAAAAAGTAACAATCGGTGATATAACAGTTAGGGATGGATTTCAACATGAAGAAATATTTATTCCAACTGAAGCAAAACTATGGGTTCTGGAACAATTAATGTTGGCCGGATTTAAGCATGTTGAAGCTACCAATCTTGGAAATCCGCATGGGATGCCTCAATTTAAAGATTCAGACACCCTATTGAAGTTGCTCTATAAAAGTAAAAAAGTTGCCCACCTCATTGATAAGGTTTCTGTAACCGCTATAACAATTAGGGAAAAAGCAATAGAACGCGCAATTCAAGCAAAAAAAGAGGGTTGGGGCCCTGATCGCGTTTTGGTCATGGTTTCAACAAGTGAATCACATCAACGTCAAAATTCCGGACTTAGCATTGAAGAATATTTTAAAATGTGCGAAGAATGGATTCCGAAAGCGCATGATGCAGGGATTAAGGTAAACGGAACCGTTAGTACCATTTGGGGTTGCCCTATTGAAGGTCCGACCGAAATGTCGAAAGCTATTGATTTTACCAAACGCTGGTTGGATATTGGAGCCAATGATGTTGAGCATGCCGATCATGATGGTTCCGCATCTCCCGACAGGGTTTACAGATATTATTCGATGCTGTTGGATGCCATACCGAATCCTGAAAAACATATCGTTCATTTTCATCAAACAAGAGGTTGGGGATTGGCAAATGTATTGGCTGCACTTCAGGCCGGGATGACAAATTATGAAGCAACCATGGGAGGAATTGGCGGTCAGCCTGCGAATTTTGTAAGTGGAGTTCCGGTATCGGGTACCGGCAAATATTATTATAAGGACCCTTCAATAGTTGGTTTAGTTTCGATGGAAGACATGGTAGTTATGATGGATGAAATGGGTATTGATACTGGTTTGGATGTGGATAAAGTACTTGAAATAGGTAGGATGGTTGAAAGAATTTGTGGAAGGCCATTGCGTTCGGAAGCTATTAAAAATGGAAGGATTCCAAAGGAACTCTCGGGAAGAAAATAAATTAGATTTACAATTAAAAGAAGGTGTTTCTCAGTATCTGAGCAAACACCTTTTTTGTTTAGCTTTGATTGATGATTAAAATAATCGAAACAGCAAGAGATGGATTTCAGGGGTTGAAACCCTTTATTCCGACAGCAAAAAAAATTGAATATATCAATGCTTTGCTAAAGGTTGGATTTGATGCCATTGATGTTGGATCTTTCGTTTCTGAAAAAGCAGTTCCTCAAATGACAGATACTGCTCAAGTGATCAGAAATTTGGATTTGTCAAGTACCAAGTCAAAAATTATGGTTTTGGTGGGGAATGAAAAAGGAGCCATAACAGCCGCTGGTTTCGAACAAATTGATCAGTTAATTTATCCATTTTCAATTTCAGAAACTTTCCTTAAAAAGAATATTAATGCAGATTTTAAGAAAGCAGAAAACGATTTGGACGAAATTGTAAATAATTGCAATAAGCATCATAAAGAATTGGTAGTTTATTTGACCATGGGTTTTGGAAACCCATATGGTGATCTTTGGAGTTTGGAAATTATTCACCAATGGATTGAGAGATTAATTGCGAAGGGAGTTAAAATAATCCCTTTGTCGGATATTACCGGAGAATCAACCCCTCAAAAGATCAAAGAAGTTTATACCTCAATTATTCCGGCCTATCCCGATATTGAATTTGGATTTCATTTACATAGCAGTAAAGATACTTGGTTTGAGAAAGTAGATGCCGCTTATAATTCCGGTGTCGAGCGATTTGATACGGTTATTGGCGGAATAGGCGGTTGTCCGATGACGGGTTATGAACTACTTTCAAACCTGAATACCACCAATTTATATTCTTATTTCGAGGATAAAAATATCGAAACCCAGATAGATAAAGATCAATTTGAGTTTTGTGTCAAGATGATCAAAAGCTTATTTTAATGTGAGTTTGATATAAGAAAACATTAAAATACAGTCTCCTATTTCATAAGCGTTTTTATAAATTAAGATATAAGACGTTAGACTTTAAATATTAGACAAAAATTCATAAATTTAGTTGGCTACCAATTTATTTAATGTAAAGGTTTCTTTAACCTTCACTCCTTTTTCTGTCATTTCGATAGAGCAACATTCATGATATAAATCATGCTCAAAAAACAGAATGACATCTTCTTCCAAAGCTTCTTTAAAAAAGCGTTCACGATCTTCAAGAGTAATTAAAGGTTTGGTATCGTAAGCCATAATCCAGGGCATTGGGATATGGGCTGTAGAAGGGAAGAGATCGGCAGTGTAAGCAATGGTTTTATCCCCAAATTTTATATGTGGAATAATTTGACCCTGTGTATGTCCATTAAATATTTTGGCATAGATATTTGGTATTATTTCACCTTCTTTTTCTACAATATTTAATTGTCCGCTTTCTTTTATCGGTAGTATATTTTCTTTTAAGAAAGATGCTTTTTCCCTTCGATTTGGATTTGTTGCCCACTCATACTGTTCTTTGCTGACCCAATATTTTGCATTCTTGAAAGCAGGAACCAACTTACCTTTTTCATCGTATTTGATACTTCCGCCACAATGATCAAAATGAAGGTGGGTAAGCAGCATATCCGTGACATCATCAGTGGTGTAACCGTATTTATTTAAGGAAGTTTCAAGTGTTGCTTCGCCATTTAAATAATAATGTTTCAGGAAATTTTCGTCTTGTTTATCGCCAATTCCATTATCAATTAAAATAACATGTTCTCCGTCATCAATTAGCAAACAACGCATGGCCCAATTGCAAAGATTATTTTCATCGGCAGGATAAAGTTTGTTCCACATTACCTTCGGAACCACACCAAACATGGCTCCTCCATCCAATTTTAAATTTCCGGTTTCAATAGCGTATAATTTCATCTATTTATTTTTTTATATTTTTAACTAATTGATTCAAGGCAAATGCATATGCTCCTATTGAAGTTGCTTTTGAGGTTCCTAATTTACTGATTCCAACGCCAATTTTTTTAATGGGGTCATAAATTTGTTCTTGTTTAGAGAAAGGTACTTTAATTTTTATTTCTGAATTTTCTAGAAATGCTTTCAGTTCTTCGGTAGATTCAAGATTAAATGCCCGTACTTCCATTCTGCTTAAACGATTAGAACTTAGGGTTATAAAATTGGAATTCATTTCATCAACCAATGATTGAATAAAGAGCGAATGAGCCCCAGATAAGCCACCACCTATTACTATTAAACCATCAATCAAACTGGTGGCACTTGCTAAGGTATCACCTGCTACAACTGCTAATTCATGAAAAGCTTTTAAGGCTGCTTTTTGATTCCCATCAGATTGACCCATTCCAATTTTACATATGAGATCCGGTTCCGGAACCTGATGTATGGGTAAACCGGATTCTCTGGCATAAACCCGCTTAATCCCTCTGATTGTTAGGCTATCTTCTGCACTTGTTTCAGGATAAAGTTTATTCCGAAAGCGGTTTATTTCAGCACTTGCCGAGTTATCACCACAAAACAGAATCTCATTATGAACGATCCCTGCACCGTATCCTGTTCCCAATGTTACTCCCAATAAATTATTAAATTTTCTAAAACTTCCTTGTTGCTTAAAAATGGAATTAATTTCTGGAAGCAGGCCAACCATCGACTCTCCCAATGCAAATAAATCGCCGTCATTATTAATATACACAGGAAGTTTGAATTCATTTTCAAGCATTGCCTTCAGTGCAATCCCACCTCTGAATTCAGGAATATTTTGAAGGTCACCAATAATACCATTCTTGTAATCGGCAGGCCCCGGAAAACTGAAACTTATTGCAACAGCTTGATGTTTTGTGTTTTCGTTTAGTTGTTGAAATCCATCAATCATTGTTACTAAAATTTCTTTAAGTTTCAAACCCTTAATTTGCCTACTGATAGGTTGACCAAGTCCTTTTCCGGATTGAATTGCAGAAAAAACAAAATTTGTACCTCCGGCATCAAGGGTAAGCACAATTCTTTCATCTTTGAAATAATCCATATGTTTTTTTAAATGAGACCTTAAAATTAGAAATAATTTAATAAAAAGACCTGCCAAAAATTGGCAGGTCCGTTGGATGTGTTATATATATAGAAGTACGCCCTTTTATTTAAGGACTTACTGTTGAGCATGTGTTCTTTTTTCTACTTTACGATACGTTGCCTTCATGCTAAAATATTCGTTCTCAGTTAAAACTACTTTCATGTCATCTGTCGAACTAATGATTTTATAGTTTGAATTTAGGGATTTAGATTTTAGATCAAGAAAAATATCAGGTCCGTAAGGGTTACATTCAAGTACAAAGTAGTTATCCAATCCGTCCATTCCATCATAAAATCGCGATCCAGGTTCCCCATAATTAATCCATATTTCGTAGTCAACTTCCCAGGCATATTCAACCCAGCCATTTCTTGTTCCAACCATACCATCATAATAGAGGGTATAAATACCCGGGCGAATTCGGTAGTAGTCATCCCAATAAAAATTTGAAGGTATTGCATTGGTACCTGGATCAATATAATCAGGTTCTGAGTCAGTCCAGCTTAGTGCAATAAAAGCTTTACCATCAAATCCGTCGTAACCCCAATACTCTTTTTGACATGAACTAAGAAAAAGCAGTAAAACCCCGGCAATAATTATTTTATATCCAGAGAGAAAATTCATTGATTCACTTTCTTGGATTTTTTCATTTAGTTTTGAAAATATTGTCCTTTTCATCACTTTTGTATTTAGATTAACAATTCCGCTTCCAATCAGAGTTATCCAAACAGCGTGCCAATTTTAAATATAATTAAATTAAATGTTTGGTATAGATTTTGGATAATTATGAAAAAAAATCAATTTATTTTGACAATACTTAGAAATTGACATTTAATTATGTAATTTTAATATTCTGATTTACAGATAAATCATATTATTAACGATCAAATCATTATTTATAGGTAGGGTTGAGTTTCAGTAAATCATCATTAATAAAGTTAGTAAAAAGTCAAAAAAAATAATTCATTTTAAATAAAGTAACAATCTCACCAAAACAATTAGAAAATGAAATTAAAAACAATCGTTATAATAGCTTTGTCACTATTGGTAGTTGAAGTATCTTTTGCTCAAACTAAAAAGCAGAAAAAAATTACCCTTAGTGGGTATGTTACTGATGGCAATAAAAAACCTTTATCAGGAGTGACAATTATTGTCGATGGAGTTACACTTAATAAGTCCACCAATTCGAAAGGATTTTATAAAATTAATGTTAAGCCCGAAATAAAAACTTTGATGGTCTACACGATGTTAAACGGTGGATTGGAAGTTGAATTTACCGGAAGGACAAAAATAAATTTTATATTGGAGCCAAATACATCAAATGAAGGAAAGTATATACCAAAAGATCAACTGGTTGACCTAGGGTATGGAAATGCACTAAAGAGCAACCTAGCATCTAGTTACGGGGTAATAGATGGCGAGAAATCGGACGATTTTAATTATAAAAACATATTTGATATGATTCAAGGTCAGGTTCCCGGTGTAGTTGTAAGTGGAAGTTCTGTTCTTATTAGGGGAACAAATTCAATTAATGGGGGTACGCAGCCACTTTTTGTCGTAGATGGTTCTGCGACCTATTCTATTGAGTATATCAATCCAAGGGATGTAAAATCAATCTCTATTATCAAAGGTCCTGCAACTGCAATCTATGGCGTTAAGGGTGCAAACGGAGTAATCCTGATAACAACCAAGAGCGGATCGATTAAAAAATAGCACTCAATGTTAAAAGGGAAAATGAATAATAGTTTTTACCATATAAATAATTAGAAAAAAATGAAATTAAAAACAATCGTTATAATAGCTTTGTCACTATTGGTAGTTGAAGTATCTTTTGCTCAAGAAAAAAAGAAGACAAAAAAAATATTAGTAAGTGGTTATGTAACCGATGTGTATGAAATGCCTCTTGAAGGGGTTTCAATTATTGTGGATGATGCGATATCTGATGTAATGACCAATAAAAAAGGGTTTTATAAAATAAAAGTACAGCCGGATACAAAAACTATAATGGCATATTCGTTCAATCATGGTGGTATCGAGGTGAATTTTACCGGAAGAACTAAAATTAATTTTATTTTATTAGCTGATTCGACAAATTCCAACTATGTTAGTTCAGAGGAAGGTAAAATGCTCGATTATGGATATGGTAAGGTTAGTAAGAAGCACAGTACTTCGAGTATAGCTAATGTTGAAGATAATGTGATAAAAGATAACACGTATACTGATATCTATGAAATGATAAAGGGTAAGGTTGCTGGTGTTGCCGTTACCGGAAAACAAATAACGATCAGAGGGATTTCTTCATTAACTGCCCAAGGAAATCCATTATTTGTTGTGAATGGGATGGAGACAAACTCTATCGATCATATTAATCCAAGAGATGTACAATCAATTTCTGTACTTAAAGGACCTTCTGCAGCCATATATGGCTCAAGAGGGAGTATGGGTGTAATCATTATTAATTTGAGAAGCGGTAATAAATAAGACTTTAAATACTCAAATCTAATTTTCAAATTGGGCTATTTAATTCTTTCGTTAATGTGCCTCTAGCCAGTTATTGCCTGTGTTTATATCAACAACAATTGGTACTTCCATTTTTATGGCGTTTTTCATACTGTTTTCCACAATTTTTTGTACGATCTGCAATTCCGATTTCAAAGTATCAAAAACCAACTCATCATGTACTTGAAGGATCATTTTTGATTGAAGTTTTTGTTTCTCGAATTCTTCATAAATGCGAATCATGGCAATCTTGATCATGTCTGCAGATGAACCCTGTATAGGGGCATTGATGGCATTTCTTTCTGCAAACCCTCTAACTATGGCGTTATTTGAATTAATATCATTCAAATACCTGCGACGGCCCATAATGGTTTCAACATAACCTTTTTCACGAGCCGACTTTATGGTAGATTCCATGTAATTTTTCACACCTTTATATTGCTTAAAATACTGGTCGATTATCTCAGCGGCTTCTTTTCGTGGAATTGATAATCGTTCAGATAAGCCAAAGGCAGAAATACCGTAAATAATACCAAAGTTGACCATTTTCGCATTTCTGCGCATATCTTTTGTAACTTCATCAAGACCAACACCATAAACCTTTGATGCGGTTGCCGTATGAATGTCGATCCCATCCTTGAATGCTGCAATCATTTGTTGATCTTTGCTTAATTCTGCAATAATTCTCAATTCGATTTGCGAATAATCTGCAGCAAATAGAATATGGTTTTCGTCTCTCGGGATAAAAGTTCTCCGAATTTCCCGGCCTTTTTCTGTGCGGATAGGAATATTTTGAAGATTTGGATTTTGTGAACTTAATCTTCCGGTTGACGCCACCGTTTGCATATAAGAAGTGTGGATACGTCCATCACGAGGATTTACCAATTCGGGTAAAGTATCAACATACGTTGATTTTAATTTGGTCAAAGTGCGAAAATCCAATATTTCAGAAATAATGGGATGCTTATTTACTAATTTCTGTAAAATATCTTCTCCTGTAGAATATTGCTTGGTCTTGGTTTTTTTGGCGTTATCAATTATTTTTAAACGGTCAAATAAAATTTCGCCCAACTGTTTTGGAGATGCAATATTAAATTCTTGTCCTGCATGACCATAAATCCGATCTCTGATTTTCAGTAATTCTTCATGCAACTCTTTAGAGTAAGTATTCAGGACCTCAAAATCAAGTCTGACACCTTCTGTTTCCATCGAAACCAGGACCGGAATGAGAGGCCCTTCAATTTTTTCATATAATTCAAGCGTACCTGATTCTTTTAACTTTGGTCTGAATAATTTTGATAGTTGCAGCGTAATATCTGCGTCTTCGCAAGCATAATCAACCAATTGAGAAAGCTTATACTGCTGAACCTGCCTCATGTTAAGCTGATGTCCTCGTTTTTTTTCGGTGATTTCATCATAACTTATGGGCCTATATTTCAAATAAGTTTCTGCCAGATAATCCATCCCGTGACGTAAATCAGGTTCAAGTAAATAGTGTGCAATCATTGTGTCAAATAGCGGACCTTTCACTTCAATCTCATACCATTTTAAAATCGTAATATCGTATTTGATATTTTGTCCGACTTTCTCAATTTTTTCATTTTCAAAGAGAGCCTTAAATTCAGAGAGAATCCGCAGACATTCATTATAATTTTCAGGTAATGGTACATAAAATGCCTTGCTAATTTCAAAGGCAAATGATAAGCCGACAATTTCTGCGTTATTCGCATCCTTATCGGTAGTTTCGGTATCAAAACAAAATGAAGATTTTGAACTTAATGCTTCAATTAACTCTTTACGTGCTGCTGAAGAATCAACCAGAGTATAAGAGTGGGCTACCGTTGAAATATTGCTTTTGTCAGGAATTAATCTTTCATTTTCGGGTAATTCGCTGAACAAATCCGCATAAGTATTATTGTCTTGCTTCACCACAACGCTAGGTTGAGCTGGTTGATCCGTGAAAAATCTTTGGGCCAACTGACGAAATTCAAGTTCAGCAAATAATTGTTTAAGGACAGGAATATCCGGTTCATTGATCTCTAACAGGTTTTCATCAAAATCGACCGGAACATCCAAGATGATCGTTGCCAGTTGTTTTGACATAATCGCTTGTTCACTGAAAGCTTCCAAATTTTCTTTTAGTTTTCCCTTCAGTTGATGTGTTTTTTTTAATAGATTTTCCAAGCTGTCAAATTCACCAATAAGTTTTGAAGCCGTTTTTTCACCAACCCCGGGAACCCCCGGAATATTATCTGAAGCATCTCCCCAAAGTCCGAGAATATCAATGAATTGTTCAGGCCGTTTTAAACCATATTTCTCACAAATCTCTTTTACTCCAACAATCTCTGGTTTATTACCTAATCGGGCAGGCTTATACATCAAAATGTTTTCTGAAATCAATTGTCCGAAATCCTTGTCAGGAGTCATCATGTAAGTAATATAGCCTTTTTTTTCAGCTTTTTTCGCAAGGGTTCCTATGATATCATCAGCTTCGTATCCATCCAGAGCGATTAAAGGAATATTTAGTGCTTTTATTAATCGAATAATATAAGGGATCGCCAGGGATATATCTTCAGGCATTGCTTCACGATTTGCTTTGTAAGCAGCAAATTCAATGTGTCGAACTGTGGGTGCTTTTGAATCAATGGCAACCCCTATATGACTGGGATTTTCACTCTTTAAAACCTCAATCAGGGTATTGGCAAAACCAAGAATTGCAGAGGTATTTAATCCTTTTGAGTTGATCCGGGGGTTTTTATTAAGTGCAAAATAAGCACGGTAAATCAATGCCATTGCGTCAAGTAAGAAAAGTTTTTTTGGTTCGGCCATCGTCAAAAATTTGTGTTATTCTTTTGTTCAAAATTATTAGGATCGTTCAGAATGAATAATGTGGATGAGCACCTATAAATCAGTAATTCCCAATTATGCAAATATACTTAAAAGATCAGGATTTTAGATCATAAATGCTTTCCGGATATTTTTTGATTTGTTATTAATTTGTGGCTCATCCATTATTTTTAAGCATTTTTATGGTTAACTTTACCCGTATACAATACCTAAAATTATGGCAAAGAGGAAGCAAAAGAAGATATTTGTGCTCGACACTTCAGTTATATTGTATAATCATGGTGCCCTGCATAGTTTTGATGATAATGATGTAGCCATTCCTATAACAGTGCTTGAAGAGCTCGATAATTTCAAGAAAGGCAACGAAATCAAAAATTTTGAAGCTCGTGAATTTATTCGTATCATGGATCGCTTATCAGGTAAAATTACACTGCAGAATTGGATTCCCTTAGATGGAAAAGGAAAAGGAAATTTTAAGGTTGTGATGAATGAAAAAAGTGAATTGGATGCTGTCAAGATTTTTGGCGAAAATAAACCCGACCATCGAATCTTAAATGCTGCAATCGTTCTGGCTAACGAAAATCCGGATAAGAAAGTGATTTTAGTGACCAAGGATATAAACCTGAGGCTTAAGGCCAAATCTTTAAGCATTCCTGCCGAAGATTTTGAAACTGGCAAGGTGAAAGACGTTGATTCATTATATTCAGGAAAATCGGTTATTGAGGATGTTGATAAAGCTGTGATTGATAAACTTTATATAGAAGGAAGTTGCACCCTGGCTGATATTGGAGAAAAAGCTTGCCATCCAAATCATTATTTTATTTTAAAAAATAACCGAACATCTGCGCTTGGTTTTTTTAATCCTGTGACTAAATTGGTTGAGCGGGTTGAAAAAAGACAGGCGTATAAAATTTCACCCCGAAATGCCGAACAGGTTTTTGCGATCCATGCCATTATGAATCCTGATGTAAAACTGGTAACGCTTCAAGGTGTGGCCGGTACTGGTAAAACATTAATTGCGCTTGCAGGTGCCCTTGATCAAAAACGTTCTTTTAAGCAGATTTATCTGGCCAGGCCAATCGTTCCGTTAAGCAATAAGGATATAGGCTATCTGCCGGGAAATATTAAAGAAAAAATCAATCCATACATGGAACCCCTCTGGGACAATCTAAAATTCATCCAGAATCAGTACAGTGAAAGTGATAAGGAATTCAAGGTGATTACCAATGCGATAGATTCGGAAAAACTGGTGATTACACCACTTGCCTATATCCGGGGTAGAAGTATTTCGAATGTTTGTTTTATCGTTGATGAGGCACAGAACCTGACACCTCACGAAGTGAAGACCATTATTACACGGGCTGGTGAGAATACCAAAATTATTTTCACGGGAGATGTATATCAAATTGATACTCCTTATCTTGATTCTCAAAGTAATGGATTATCATATTTGATCGATAAAATTAAACACCATGAAATATACGCTCATGTTCGTTTAGAGAAAGGAGAACGTTCGGAACTGGCAAATCTGGCGAATGAACTTTTGTAGGAATCAGATACTACTTTTCTTCAAAAATAACGGTCATCACGGTACGCCCTACCACTCCTAAACTTATCGGGTCTATTACAGAGAGATCATCCCCTATGGTATGCCAGTGTTCAAAAAATCCTGTGGAACTGTTATCATCATAATCGATAATATTGATGGTTGGAATATTCAAGTATTTGTTAATTGGCACATGGTCATCGAGAATTGAACCACCGGAAATAGATTTAAAATAATCGGCATAGCCCAGTTTTGCTGCTGTTTTCCATACCATATCCATAATGCCAGGTGCATAATGCATTGAGGTAGATTCTTTTGCGAAAATCGGATCAGTGGCACCAACCATATCTAACAAAATCCCAAATCTGGCAGTATAATTAATCTGATGTGGATTTTTTGACCAATATTGAGAACCCAATGCCCAACTATCGTTATTCCCATAACTACCTGAATCTTCAATATCAAACAAAACAATATCGATCCCAGCCGAAGTATAATGCTGACCTAAGTGACGAGCAATTTCTAATAATACGCCAACTCCGCTGGCCCCATCATTAGCCCCTTGTATTGGCTTATTATGATTAGAGGGATCAGGATCTTGATCGGCATTTGGACGAGAATCCCAATGAGCACATAGCAAAATCCTGTTTTTCTTTTCAGGTTGAAAAGAAGCAATAATATTTTTGCCTTCAATAATATTCCCGTCAGGCAAGCGCGTTTTAAAATTTTGAATCTGAACTGCTGCACCAAATTGGTTCAGCGTAGTTTCGAGATAAGAAAGACAATTCGCATGAGCGGTTGAACCAGGAACCCTGGGTCCAAAAGATAATTGTTGCGCTACAAAAAAGTAAGCCGAATCAGCATTAAATGAAGGTATAAATATTTCTTTTTTTTCAATTGTTGCACTTACCTTTTTCTCAGATGGCCTGGAATTTCCGCAGGCTACACTAAATAGTAAAATAGTGATGGATATAGATGCTTTGAAATATGTTGTTTTCATGTGTTAATAATTTTGATTTTAATGGTCACATAGCTTTTCCCGATTTTTCGGAAGAATATCTATTATTAACATTCGTGATTAGTATGAACAGTATTAATATGGCTATATCATTTTGATTTATTGATTAAAGAAGCGGGTGCGCCAAAAACATCCTGAGATATAATTTCATTTATGGGTTTTCTTTCTCGTTCAGCCTTTTCGGAAACTTGCATTCTGGAAGGTAAAATTGACGGGTCACCTATATAACCCAGAGCAGTTATCGTTAATGGCTCAAAATTATTGGGTATTTGTAATAATTCGATGGCTTTTTCTTTGGAGAATCCAGCCATTTGATGTGCATAAATACCATCGCTCATTGCCTGAAAAGTGAGATGTGCAACAGCTTGTCCAACATCATATCGGAAAGATTGGTTTTCACTACCATCTTTTCCGGTTCTTTCACCACAATTAAGTATTAAAATCGGTGCGTGAATTGCCCATAGTTGATTAAATTCAACCATTGTTTCGAATATTTTCCGATAGGTTGCGTCATGTTTTTTGCCGATTATAAAATACCAAGGCTGAAGATTGCTGGCTGATGGCGACCATCGAGCCGCTTCAATCAGTTTTAAAAGTAAGTCGTCAGAAATCTTTTTTTCACAAAAAGCCCTTGGGCTCCATCTATTTGCTAAAAGATGATTTATTTCAATGCTGGTTTTAGCTGCTTTTGTCATCCCATTAAAAAATTAAGGTAAAAGTGGTCCCATCTTTTGGGGTTGATCGCACGGAGATTGCTCCCTTATGCAAGCTCATGATTTGTCGTGACAAACTTAATCCAATACCCGATCCGGTTTTTTTAGATGTAAAGAAAGGCATAAATATTTTATCCAGTATATCGGGTTTGATACCGCTGCCGTTATCCGAAATTTCTATTAAAACCCTGCCCGAATCATTCTTATAAGCCATAATGAATATTTGAGGGTTTTGAATTTCGCTTACGGCATCAATTGCATTTAGCATCAAATTTATGATTACCTGGTCAATTAAATCAGGATCGGCGGTAATTTTCAAATCATTCGGCATAACCTTAGAAGTACACTGGATTTTATGATTATCCATTTTTGGCTTCATCAGTTCAGAAGAGCGTTCGAATAATTCCTTTACTTCAAAGTATCGGAAATTTGGTTTTGGGATACGTGTAAGGTTTCGGTATATTTCAACAAAATTTAAAAGCCCCTGACTTCTTTTTTGTATTGTTTTTAATGCACTGCCAATTCCATCCATATCTTCCTGGTCAAGCTCTTTTAATCTCAGATCAGCTTCCGGATCAACAAACATCATTTCTTGTACCGTTGATGCCAGAGATGAAATGGGTGTAATTGAATTCATGATTTCATGCGTGAGTACCCTGATTAGTTTTTGCCACGATTCAATTTCTTTTTCTTCTAATTCAGCGTGAATATTTTGCAGGGCAATTAAAGTGTATTCTTCGCCACGCATGCGAAATTCAGTAGCATAAACCGACAATTGTAAAAGCTCATCCTTAATAAATAACTTGATTAAGGTATTATCGCCGGCTTTCATTTTGTAAAGCATTTCCGGCAAATCTTTTTTTATCAGTTTTAAATCGTCAATGTACCGAAGATTTGATATTTTAAATAATCGTTTCCCAGCCGTATTTATGATGTCAACTTTCCCATCTCTGGTGAAAGAAATAATCCCTATGCTTACATGCTGAACAACTGTTTGAAGGTAATTAAAATGCTCTTCTTTTTCGGCACGGTAACGTTTAAATTCATTTATGATTTGATTAAACTCATTATTCAATCCTTCAAAACTTTTGCCCATTCCTTTATCAGAGAATGAAGTTGCAAAATCGGCATGCCTGATGCTTTCGAGGAATTTCCCAAGTTTTTTGTTTGTGTTTTCAACAAAGCGAATGGCACTTATTACTTGTACAATAATTAATGCGCCAACAATTAAAAGGCTGATTAAATACTTTTCAAATTCAGCCAGATAAACTAACAGAAAAATAGATAAAGTGAGTAAAATAATCCTGGCAATAACCAGAAAACGAAATCTATTATAAACCATATTTTTCGATTCTACGATACAAAGAAGCCCTTGTTAGTCCGAGTTCTTTTGCCGCTTTGCTTATATTACCCCCATGTTTGTCAATCACCTTTCTGATAAGCATTTTCTCTGTTTCCTCAAGATTCATGTTTGATGGAAGATTGTCCAAATTGTTATCTGAATCATTTTGAGAAATAAAGAAATCATGAGGCTCAAGTAAATCGGATTCACTCATAATAACGGCTCTTTCTACAGCATGTTGCAGCTCCCGTATATTTCCGGGCCATGTGTGTTTTTCAAGTCGCTTTGCAGTACTTGAGTTCAACCGTTTTTTGCTTATTTTGTATTTTTTGCAATAAATATCCAAGAAGTGATCGACCAACAATGAAATATCTTCAACTCTTTCGCGCAAGGAGGGTATTTGAATTTCCACGGTATTGATCCTGTATAACAAATCCTGACGAAATTTATTTTCGTTCACCATTTGGTACAACGGCATATTAGTAGCACAAATTAAACGAACATCAATTGGTATTTCCTTGTTGGTTCCTAATCTGACTACTTTTCTGTTTTGGAGTACACTTAATAATTTTGATTGTAAACTGAATGTAAGATTCCCGATTTCATCCAAAAAAATGGTCCCTTTATTCGCAGCCTCAAAGCGTCCGGCTCGATCTTCTTTTGCATCGGTAAAGGCCCCTTTTTTAAATCCGAATAATTCGCTTTCGAATAGGCTTTCGGTAATTGCCCCCAAATCAACACTTATAAAAACCTGATCTTTCCGGTTCGATGCCCTGTGAATTGCTCTGGCGATTAATTCTTTGCCGGTACCATTTTCACCTAATATCAAAATATTGGCATCAGTAACAGCGACCTTTTGAACCGTATTTAAAACCTTTTGCATCGATTCCGATTCTCCAATCAAATCTCTATATGCATGGTTTGTGTCAGCAATTAAAACTTTTTGTTTTGATCTTAAATCCTCAAGCTCAACTTTTGATTTTTTTAATTGTAAGGTGGTAGTTATAGTTGCCAAAAGTTTTTTATTTTCCCAGGGTTTTAATAAGAAATTTGTAGCACCTTCCTTAATTCCCTGAACGGCTAATTCAATATCTCCGTATCCGGTAATTAAAATTACAATTGAAGTTGGATCTATTTCTAAAATCTTATTCATCCAATGAAATCCTTCTTTTCCGCTAGTTGCGTCGGGTGAAAAATTCATATCCAGAAGGATTAATTCATAACTCTCATTCTTCAGTAAATCAGGAATATTTGCAGGATTGGCTTCCGTGTGTACAATATTGATATGTTGTTTAAGAAATAACTTGGCAGCTAAAAGCACATCCTGATCATCATCTACAATTAAAACTTTGGCGTCTAATTTCTCCATAATCTAAAGGCAAAAAATTGAATGAATTTAAAGATTATGGTAAAGGTATAAATTCTGTTCGTATTTGTACAAAAAAATGAACGATATCGAACAATATATACTATTACGACATTTGACACATGCTGTAATTGTCAGAAAAATAGCGCATTATAATTAGTGGCATGCATTTAGTTAAATAGTGTTAAAATATTAATTTTTAAGAAATGGACAGAGCAATTGAAAAGAAAACATGGACGCCTAAAAGAATCGCAAGCATTATTGCAATAGCAGCATTTTTATTTTTTATTTTTTATTTGTTATTCCTTAGGGATAAGTCGAGTAAACTTTATGTTGATAAAAATACCTTAACAATTGCACCTGTTTTAGCAGATAAATTTTTAGAGTTTATTCCAATTGATGGGGTTGTGTTCCCAAAAAACACAAATTATATTGATGTTGCAGAGGGTGGAGTTGTTGAAGAAAAATTTGTTGAGGATGGAGCCATGCTTAAGGCGGGGGATACCATCGTTAAGTTGATGAATTCGCAAATGGAATTGAGCAATATGGAGCAGGAAACCAGAATGCTAGCCGAAATCAATAATTTATCAAACACTAAACTGGCTCTTGAACAAAATAACTTTTACCGACAAAAGGAAATCGTAACACTCGAATATACCATTGATAAAACTAAGATTGATTTTGAACGAAAGCAAGGTTTATTTAATGAAAAAGTGATATCTCCAAAAGAATTTGAAGATGCTGAACGGGAATATAATTTTACCATGAAACAGCTAATGATTTCTCTCGAACTTCAACGTTTGGATTCAATTTCAGGAGCTAATCAAACCCGATCGATCAATACATCACTTAGTAGGATGCAGCAAAATATCCAATTGCTGAGAAAAAAAATGGAAAATGCATTTATTAAAGCACCTGCTTCAGGAAAACTCTCTTCATTTAATGTAGAAATAGGTGAAACAAAGAGACCTGGTGATCGCCTTGGACAAATCGATATGCAGGATGGGTTTAAGTTAAAAGCTAATATTGACGAAAGATATATTTCACGTGTTTATGAAGGACAAGGTGCAGAATTCGATTTCAATGGGGTAAATTATCCACTCGAAATATTTAAAATTTATACAGATGTAACTAATGGCTCATTTCAGGTTGATATGCATTTTGTAAATGGCTATCCTGAAAGTATTAAACGCGGCCAAACCATTCAATTACGCTTAAAGTTTAGTGGCGAATCAGATGCAATTATCATTAAACGTGGAAGTTTCTTCCAGGAAACCGGAGGCAATTGGATTTATGTTGTTGATCCAACAGGAAGTTTTGCTATAAAACGATCTATCAGATTAAACAGACAAAATACCAATTATTATGAGGTAATGGAAGGATTGCAACCTGGTGAAAATGTGATTGTATCTTCATACGATTCATTTGGTAGTAAGGACAAACTAATTTTCAGATAAAATCTTTTATATCTTTAGAAAAGCAAATAATATTATTATATAAAACCATATATCATGTTAAAAACAACTAATCTATCAAAAGTGTTTCGAACCGACGAGGTTGAAACAACTGCATTAAACAATGTATCCTTCGAAATTAAAAAGGGTGAATTCGTTGCAATTATGGGTCCTTCCGGATGCGGAAAATCAACATTATTAAACATCCTTGGATTATTAGACAATCCAACTGGTGGAGAATATTTTTTCCTCGACAATGAAGTGGCTAAACACAGTGAAAAACAACGTGCCAAACTTAGGAAGAATAATATTGGCTTTGTTTTTCAAAACTTCAACCTTATCGACGAACTCAATGTTTTCGAAAATGTTGAACTTCCTTTAATTTATTTGGGATACAGTGCAAGTGAAAGAAAAAAACGTGTAGATGAAGTTTTGGAGCAAATGCAAATCATTCATCGTAAAAAACATTTTCCACTTCAATTGTCGGGCGGACAGCAACAAAGAGTTGCAGTTGCCAGAGCTGTGGTAGCTAAACCAAGTTTAATTTTAGCGGATGAGCCTACAGGTAACCTTGATTCAGCACATGGCGAAGAGGTTATGAATTTACTCGAAGGCTTGAATCAAACCGGTACAACCATAATCATGGTTACCCACTCGCAACGTGATTCTGAATATGCTCAAAGGGTTATCAGGTTATTCGACGGCCAGATAATTAATGAGAATATCAAAAGTGCTGCAGCAGTTTAAAAACAATTGGAAACAATTTCTATTTGTTTAGAAATGCATTCGTGCTGGTAAATAAATAGTGTATTTATTATCGAAAATGCTTCTTTCCTTGTGTTTTGTGCTTCTGATAGGTTTAGCACAACATACACATTGAAAGAAGTGTTTTTTGTTATTGAAAATATTAAACCAACTTTTTTATCGTGTGAAATTGGATTGAATAATTATTTAATTATTAACGCTAAAAATTATTGTTATGAGAGAAGTAGTTGTATTAATACCGGATATCGACAGAGAACAAAATGTCGAAATAGACGTACGGATCAATGGCCGTAAAAAAACCATGGAATATCGTGTTGAATTATTGGATTGGGAAGGAAATAATGTTCCACCTGAAGATAAGGTTCAGGTTCTTCGTCATAAAATTGCAGCTTATGACAAAGATTGGGAATTGGTTGAAATTGGTGCTCCAACAGATCAAAACATTCCACTTATGTTCAGAAAAAAAGCTGACAAATAAAAATTGTTTGTACATTCAAATTAAATCATCTAACTAAAATTTTATACCATGAGAAAATTATCAACGACCATAATTTGTGCCTTCATTCTGATCTCCGGATTTTCGCAAACCGAATTAATTGTGGAAAAAGACAATATTAAAAAACTGATATTATCTGCTTATATCGACGGGATTCATAATAAAGGGGATATTGCCCAAACTGAAAAAGGATTTCATCCGGGTTTCGATCTGTTGATCCTTCAAAATAACAAACTTGAAAAACTACCAATTTATAATTGGATTGAAAGTTCGAAAGAAAGAAAGACAAAGAATCCAATTCCTTTTACTGATGATGAAATGACGAAATGTGAATTTTTGGATATTGATATCTCCGGGACCGCCGCTGTTGCAAAAATTAAATTATCAAAAGGCGGCAAAGATATTTTTATTGATTACTTGTCGCTTTATAAATTTAATGAGGGTTGGAAAATCGTCGGTAAAATTTATTATCGTTTGCCATAGTCATAGTTTTATAGAGGTACCGCCACATTTGTATCATTAAAAGTAGGGCGGTATTTCACTATTAAGTTATGCTATCAATAAGGCTTCTTATGGTAAAAAATTTGATTAACATCAGTATCAGGTATTTCTTAAAAAATCAGGGTTATTCTTCGATTAATGTTTTTGGCCTCGGGCTGGGATTGGCTACCTGTATTCTGATTTTCTTATTCCTGCAGGATGAGTTATCGTATGATAAATTCCATGAGAATGCATCAAACATTTATAGAGTTGAGACTCATATTGTGGGACAGGGAGAAGATTCACATTGGGCCGCTTCGACGGGCAATCTCATTCCTTTTATTCAGGAGAACTACCCTGAAGTTCAAGCAGCATGTAAATTGAATTTCAGCTTCAATCAGGATGTACTGTCATATGGAGATTTATCTTTCAGAGAAGAAAATATGGTGTGGGCCGATTCCACATTTTTTGATGTTTTTTCCTTTGAAATCATAAAAGGGAATAAAATAGATGCACTCTCCGGTCCCGCCAAACTGGTATTTACCGAATCAACTGCAAAAAAATACTTTGGGAATGATGATCCCATCGGTAAAATTATCAAGTTGTACGACAGAAGCTTTCAGGTAACAGCAGTAATTAAGGATGTTCCGTCAAATTCGCATTTCCATTTCAACATAATCGTTGCAATGGATGACCGAAGAAGAGGTGATAACAGAGTTGATCGCTCAATGGCCAATGCGTTTTACTCCTATGTCCGTGTTAAGGACGAGGAGACAATGCTAAGTTTCAAAGAAAAATTGGATCAACGCATTTGGGAAATTTTAGGTTATACTGTTTCCGGCGATAGCACAAATATACCGGAGGGTACAGATGCTGAATTCATCCTTCAATCCATTACCGATATTCATTTAAACGGGCACGCTGAAAAAGAGATTAAAGCCAATGGGGATAAGCAATATGTAATTAGTTTTTCAATCATTGCCTTGTTCGTTTTAACCATTGCATGCATAAACTATATGAACCTGGCAACTGCCCGATCAGCCAAAAGGGGTCGAGAAGTGGGAGTAAGAAAAGTGTTGGGTGCAAATAGATCAAATATTTTCCGACAATTTATGGGCGAGTCGTATGTAATGAGCCTGCTTGCCTTAATGATCGCTATTGTAATTGTCGAAATTGTCTTGCCGGGCTTTAATGTAATAACTGGAAAAACACTTACTTTATCCGTTTTGGCAAACCTCCCATTATTAGGTTCAATCATCGTAATATTCTTATTTGTTGGATTTATTTCAGGATCATATCCGTCACTATTTCTTTCTAATTTTAATCCATTGGTAGTTTTAAAATCAAATACCATTAGTGGGCATAGCAAAACAGCTCTTTTTCTAAGAAGAGGTTTGGTAATTCTTCAATTTTCCATCTCAATTATACTCATTATTGGGGCACTCATTATTTATGCTCAAATTAAATACATTCAAAATAAAGATTTGGGTTTTGATAAAAAAGATATTGTTGTATTAAGATTAACGAATACCATTCGTGAAGAACAAATAAGCATCCTGAAAAATGAATTCAAGAGTATTCCAGAAATTGCCTCGGCAACTGGTACATCTGTTATTCCTGGCGATCGTGTTCATTTTCTGACAGTGAGATTACCGGATCAGGTTGATGAAAATATTCAAACCACAGACGAGGATGGCGGTGTTTTTACGATGCGTGTTTTGTTAGCGGATGAAGATGTGATAAATACTTTTGGAATTCAAATAAAAGAAGGTCGTGGTTTTTCTTCTGAATTTGGAACGGATTCAGATGCAGCATTTTTAATTAATGAAGCAGCGGTTGAATGGTTGGAACTTAAAGATCCGGTTGGAACTCGTTTCGAGTATTTGTATGCTTTACCGCAACCTAAAAAGGGCCAAATAATCGGGGTCATGAAAAACTTTCATTATGCCTCTCTGCATGCAGATGTTGAGCCGATAATGATACATATTTCTCCAATGCTTAAACAATATTTAAGTATCAAAGTTAATTCGAAAGATGTAAAAAATGTAATTGCTTTGATTGAGCAAAAATGGGTTTCTGTTTTCCCATCCATTCCTTTCGAATATTTTTTACTGGAATCATCTTACAATGAAATGTATAAGTCGGAAATCAATATGGGGCAGATCATTACCTATTTTACTTTTTTAGCCATATTAATTGCTTGCTTAGGATTATTTGGACTTGCTTCCTATATCATGGAACAACGAACAAAGGAAATTGGAATCCGCAAAACTTTGGGTGCATCCATGTCTTCCATAATCAGGGCATTATCAAAAGAGTTCATAATACTTGTTGCCATATCTAATATCATTGCGTTTGTGCCGGCTTATATTTTAATGAGAAATTGGTTGAATAATTTTTATTACAGAATTGATATCAGTATTTGGGTGTTCATCGTTACAGCGATATTATCAATTACAATTGCTTTGATTACCATTGGCTCTCAAGCCTTGATCGCAGCACGTGAAAATCCGGTAAAGAGTTTGAAATATGAATAATGAATATTAATTGGATTCAGATATAAATGTATTGGCCCCGAAAGGTTTATGGGAAAAAAAAGGGAAAATTAACATATTTGATGCGGACTAAAGCACTGAAAATCGCACTTCGATGGCACTTAACTATACCATGTGCCAGCAAAAGTACCATTTTTTAAAGATATCTTCGAAATCACTTGGATTTTATATTTTAATAGTTGTATTTTTGTAAACTTCAAAATAAATGAAGTATATAAAATATTAATTATCATGAGTTATCAATCAAAAATAAGAATATCGATTGGATGGCTTACCCAATTGGAGTATTAACCTCGTACATAATTGCACTTGTAGAAATTGTCATAAGAGAATATTTAATAAAAAAGGGATATGAGATTATCATAACTCCATATTTTGCAATATCGCTTGTTGGATTATTTTTTATTGTACTGGGGGTTATTCAGTGGTTCAGGTACAATAATTGGATATACCCAATTCTGGGAATATTAATGGGGATTACTACATTCTTTGCTTCATTTAGTTTCTCAGATCACTCTGCCATATCCAAAGTTATTTATTTAGTATGTTCTATTGTCACTATACTCTTTGTTGTAATAAACTGGCAATCCTTTTACTGCCACGAACGATTTGAAATCAATTCGCGTAGGTTGTTTAGACTTGCCTCTGAAAGGATATATCAAACGAGCGAAGGGTTTACTGAACGCCTTTATTCTGCCGGAAAGGTAGATTGTAGCAAAGATGAATTGCTAGGTTTTGCAAGGATTCTGCATAGCTATTATGTTGTCCGTCCTTTCTATTATGAGAATTATATTACTCTTGCATTTTCGATGAATACTAGCATTTTGGCTATCAAAGAGGCTTTGGATGTTAGTCATATCATTCTCGATTATAATGGAAGTATCAGGGTAAAGATTTCTGAAAAAGATTATAGAGATTATAAAGAGCGGTTGAGCTTTGATCAGCTATGTTCATCAATGGCCAATGTTTTTATAAGATTTCTTGATTATTATCAAAAAGGACTTGAATCGCGGATAGTAACAGAATTAAAATCGGCAAAATAACTCCATAGAGTTAATCTTACAATGAACTTCAGATTTAATTTCGAATAATGAATTTCAAACAAGCAGCAATACTGGGTTCCTATATTTCAAAGGATTATGCCGAAGATCTCTTCCGGCTTCTTACAACTTATAAAAGCATTTCTGCATCTGAGGCGGCATCACGGCTTAATCTTCATATTAAAACCATTCAGGATTTTCTGGAGGATATGCATAAACTAGAGATACTCGATAAGGAAGAGGTTTATGAAGGGAAGAGGCCCTATTTCAGGTATTGGTTAAAGGTAAAGCGAATTTCGATGGATATCGATTTGACACCACTCTATCAGGACGAAGACTCTTCTGATTCGAGAATTAGTCTGAAAATCAGGGAGAAAAAGAATGCAAAGGTAAAATTTACAACATCCAGAAGTAACGATTATTTAAGCAATATTGTAATATGGGTAGGTGAAGGTCGCGATCGCAAAGAGAGAAAGATTAATCTTTCAATCCCGCAGGGTAAATTCTTATTCCATCTCCCTTTCCCTAGTGCAGATTATATAAGTATTAAGGAAATTATGAATAAAGCAGGTGTTGATGCGTTAAATATCCATGAAATACTTGATATTGTAGATGTTATGTTGAAATTTGGGGTAATCGAAAGTAATATATAATTATTCAATAAAAACGGTTGAATTATGAATGTCATAGAGTTGAATCATATCACGAAAAGCTTTGGTAAGCACGTTGCTGTAAATGATCTTTCCCTTGACGTGCCAGAGGGTAGCATTTACGGATTCATTGGCCCAAACGGATCGGGGAAGACAACCACCATTAGGATGATAATGAATATTTTCTACCCTGATAGCGGAATAATCAAAGTCTTTAATGGTGAACAAGCAGGAAATCTTTTGAATAGGATTGGCTACCTTCCAGAAGAGAGAGGTTTATACAAAAAAATGAAGGTGAAAGAGCTGATCTGTTTTTACGGAGAGTTGAAACATGTATCCAATCCTTCGCGTGAAGCTGATTATTGGCTCGAAAAATTCGACCTGTCGAATTGGGCAAAGAAAAAGGTTGAGACCCTAAGTAAGGGTATGAGCCAGAAGGTTCAATTCATCATTACAATAATCAATAAGCCCGAGATTATTATCCTCGATGAGCCGTTCAGCGGGCTGGATCCAGTAAATGCAGAAATTATCAAAGAGGTAATCCTTGATCTTAGAGCCAAAGGATCAACCATTGTTTTCAGTACTCACGATATGTCAGTAGCAGAAAAGATGTGTGATTTTATTTTTATGATCTATAAAGGAAAAAAGGTTCTTGATGGTACCCTTGAATCAATACAAAAGCAGTTTGGTCGGGATACTATAAGAATTCAAATGGAAGGAGGAGTTTCTATGCTTAATGGGATTTCTGGAATAGAAAGAATAAATGATTTTGGACAGATTCAAGAACTTCGGATGCTACTAGGAGCCGATTCACAACAAATCCTATCAGACATTATCTCAAAAACAAGGGTGACAAAATTTGAAATTGCCTCACCCTCATTAAATGATATTTTTATCCGAATTGCCAGACCTGAAAAAAATGGAAGTTATGAATAAATCATTTGTAATAGCAAAGCGCGAATATCGTGCAGCGGTCAGAACTAAAGCATTTCTGATCTCTCTTCTTCTTCTCCCGGTTTTTATGGGAGGGGGTTTAATTGTACTAACGCTGTTTAAGGACAAGATCGATCTCACGGATAAGAAGGTAGTAGTTCTGGACTACTCTGGTTTGATGGGGGATCATATTATAAAAACAGCAGAGAGCTGGAATAAAAACAATATTTACAATGATAAAAAAGAACAAATTTCACCACTGTATTTCATCGAGATTGTTCAACCTGATACAGTAAACTCATTACAACAGAAGTTGGATTTAAGCAATAGGATACGCCATAAGGAAATTCATGCATTTTTGCAGATTGGGGTTGACGTAGTACATCCTCATTATGGGGAGGAGCAATCAAGGATATTCTACTTTGCTGAGAATTCTGCGGTTGATAATGTCAGAGAGTGGCTTAGTAATGTTATTAACAATAAGATACGCGAAATGAGGGTTGTTGAACTTGGGGTGGACCCGAAAAAGATTAATGACCTATTCTACCGGGTTGGTGCAGAGAGTATGGGCCTCTTAAAGGTTGATAGCAAATCAGGTCAGGTAATTGATGCCAAAGAGGTAAACGAGATGCAGGCAATTCTTATTCCCTATTTCCTAATTTTTCTGATGTTCATGATGCTGATGATGTCAGCAGTTCCACTTCTCTCTTCTGTTATGGAGGAGAAAAGTGAAAGGGTTGCAGAGGTGTTGTTGGGTTCAGTCACACCGTGGCAGTTTATGATGGGAAAAATCATTGGAGGCCTAGGTGTTTCGCTTACCACTTCTACAATCTACGTTTTAGGGGCAGTTATTACACTAAGAAAAATGGGAATGAACGATATAATCCCATATGAGGTATTGCCTTGGTTCTTTGCTTACATGTTACTCAATATTATAATGGTAGGCTCTATCATGGCGGCACTTGGGGCTTCCTGTAACGACTCAAAGGATGCTCAGGCGATCCAGTTTCCAGCAATGCTTCCAATAATTCTACCACTATTCTTTATGATGCCGATAATTATGGATCCTCTGGGTAAATTAGCCACTGGTTTATCGCTTTTCCCACTATGGACTCCAATGATTATGCTTTTACGACAGTCAACTTCTGTGACCATTCCCACTTGGCAACCAATAGTAGGTTTGATAGGAGTTGTACTATTCACATTCTTTTGCGTATGGGCAGGTGCTCGTATTTTTCGGTCAGCCATTATTCTTCAAGGTAAACGGCCTAAAATAGGCACTTTGTTTAGGTATATTATTAAGGGCTAATAGTACAGTTTGAAGTATTAGTTTATAGTCCCGAGAGACAGGTCGATATTGCTATTACAATACAAAATTATATAAATCAACTGGGCCGATAGACTGGAATGGACAACCACGTCACACCGATATTTTATAAGGGTGTTATGCTTTATAACCTTTAATACAAAAAAGATGAAGATAAATTTTTGCGCAACATTATATTATATAGGTTTTGCAATGATATTTGCAGCTTCCTTAAGATATATCCTTGATATGTTATCCTTTAAGAATATCAACTTTTGGAGTATTATTTTATGTATAGGACTAATATTTTTAAGTATTGGCATGAGAAATACAAATAAATGAACTGAAAAACAAGATAAAATGAAAAACTTCAAATTAAAAATAATCCTGATAATTTTAATTTTGGGATTAAGCAAAAATCTTTATTGCCAACATGAGGATAATCATTTAATTAATGGTGTTAAATATTATGCCATGTTGGATGGATACTGTGCCATGGCAGCCCTTCAAATGAATCTGGATTATTATGGATTTATCGTTGATCAATCATTATTACTGAATCTTGGATGGAATTATGGGTTTATGTATTTAAAAACACCTTACTACTCAATATCGTATCCTGATACTGACCCTGTTGAAGAAATTATTTTCGCATGTGACAAGATTGGATTTAATGCTACTGTTTTAGTACATAAATCTATTAAAGAAGCAAAAGAAACTTTATTAAACTATATTTCTCAGGATATACCGGTAATTATACAATGGATACCGCATACAGTTTTAGCTTATGGTTATAAAGACAGTGCAAACATTATAGTTTATAATGATCCAGGTAACATTAGAAATCAACTTATAGAAGACATTGATAGAACTCCATTTGGTAAAGGAGAAAAAGTATTAATGGCTATTTCTGATTGGGAGAAGATGCCTTATTTATGGGGGATGAGACAATATCAAATGGTAATAGTAGAATCAAAAGACAAAAATATTAATATAAACTGGAAAGAAATATGGAAAAGAAATGCCGAAAAAACTTTGGGTTTAATAAAGAATACATATCCAGCATATTATGGCATTGATGGCATAAGTAAAATGATCAAGGATTTAAAAATCAGTATAAATCAAGATATTTCAAAAAGTATCGAAATAGTAAAAAATTATGAAATGTGTTTTAGCCTCGGAACAGGATTTCGAAGAAACGCAGCTTCGTTTCTATCTGGACAAGCATCTATTCTGAATAACGATAATTTACGACTTGCTTCATTAGAGTTTTTAAAATCAGCACATTATTTCCGCCAGGGATATAATTTAATAAATTGGTTTAAAAAAAATTATGACCAAGCGAAGGGTGATCAAGCTTTAAATGAATTCTTAGAAATATTAGATAATATTGTTGAATGTGAAAGGAATGGTGCAAATTATCTATTAGAAGCTTCAAAGTAGAAACAGTCATCTATAATCAAACAGATACATAAATAAAAAGGTTACAAAGCATAACACAGTGTATACATCATTGCGGGTTTCAGAGCAATTTGCAAGTTCAGTGCTCGCTAGCAAAGGCAGTAACGGTGGATAGTGAAGTGTCCACGAATTCCCGCACGCTGCATACACTCACCGTTAGTAAGCTTATTAGGCTGGCTTCTGGATTTGTAAAGGCAGTAGACGGCGAAAAGGGATCTTGTTACGATGCATTTTATTACTTGGAGTGCGAGTAATCGAATGTTCTGGCCTTCTTCCGTATTTTTGCTTACACGGATGGAAGATTTGATTATCAATTTGAGAATCCAAATTTAAATTTATTATAATTTAGATCAAATTTGGTGGCTTGTTGTAAATACAGTTCAGTATCCGCAATTCACGTGGTTAGGGTTCAGGGTTGAACCGGTGATAATTCAAAAGGGTGCTTCAATTTAAGGGATGATTTAAATGATTTATATAAGTTTATACCGAAAATTTCTTTTTGTTAAAATATTCATATCGAATCGTTTGTGGCAGACAAGGAAAAAACTAATATATTTAGTGTATTAATATAGATTATAAATCGTCTTATATTTTATTTGCTAGTTTTTATTGAAATAATTTGTAACTAAAACTATAATTTGTACTCTAATAGATAATTGTAAAACCCTATAACCATGATTAAAAATTATTTTAAAAGTGCTTACCGGAATATCATCAGAAACAAATTTTATTCATTCATCAATATTCTGGGGCTGGCCATTGGATTTATGGCTACTATCATCATCTTATTGTATAACCAAAATGAGTTAAATTATGATAAGCACAATAAGAAATATGATCGGATTTATCGACTCGAATCGCATTTTACCATTGCCGGCAAAGATGATCTCTTTGCAGTAACCTCTGTTCCTTTAGGACTTGCGTTCAAGGTTGAATATCCGGAAGTAGAAGAGTTTGTTCGACTTTTCGGTGGTGATGGGATGTTGATAGAGATTGATGAGAATAAATATTATGAGGACCGCCTGTTCTGGGCTGATTCCACCATTTTCAATGTATTCACTCATGAGTTTATTTATGGTGATCCGATGAATGCATTGACCGAACCTAATACCTGTGTGATCAATGAAACCCTCGCGAAAAAATATTTTGGAAAAAATAACCCAATGGGAGAGGTAATTAAGGCAGTCAATGAAATACCCTTCAAAATTACTGGAGTCATCAAGGACCAGCCAGACAATACCCACTTAAAATACAATGGATTATTTTCGATTGTTACTTTATCTGAGCGAATAGGACGAGAACGATTTAATAGTTTTGATCCGGCTGCATTCTGGAATATTAATCCTTTTACATACATTCTTTTAAAAGAAAATTCTTCAATGGAATCTATATCGGAGAAATCGCCCCTGTTTTATGAAAAATATATGAAGTCGGTTGGCGATCAAATCAATGCCAACTTTGTTCCAATGGCCACTCCTTTAGCCGACATTCATCTAAATTCTAAATTGAAAGGTGATGAACCCACGGGAAATAAAGCTTATGTATTGATTTTTACCATCGTTGCATTGTTTATCCTTGTTATTGCAGGGATAAACTATATGAATATGGCAACCGCCCGATCAACCAAACGTGCTAAAGAAGTAGGTTTGAGAAAAGTAATTGGTGCAGTTCGTTCACAACTCATGCGTCAATTCTTAAGTGAGTCTTTAATCCTGGCATTGATAGCTTTTTTAATATCACTCCTAGCCGTGGCTTTAATTTTACCGTCGTTTAATGAACTTGCCGGAAAAAATTTGGTTTTTGGAATTGAAACATCCGGCATAATCTTATGGACCTTACTCATATCCATAGGTGTTGGCTTGTTATCAGGAAGTTATCCTTCATTTTATCTTTCAGCGTTTGCTCCAATTAAGGTTTTAAAAGGAAAAATAAATACCGGAAAATCGAAAGGTTCTCTAAGGAAAATCCTAGTGGTTTTTCAATTTATTATTTCTATTTCGATGATCGTCGGAACGCTTGTGGTTACTAAACAATTGAACTATATGCGTTCAAAAGATCTTGGATTTGCCAAGGATAATATACTTGTAACAACCATTCAGGCAGATACCAATTTACTTAAAAAAATGCCAACTTTTAGAGAAGAACTTTTGCAGAATCCGAATGTAAAAGATTTATCAACCTCAAATGGATATCCGGGTAATATTGGTGGCATTGTAGTAATGAAAGTCGAGCAAGACACAAAATTCGGAACATCTGATTCAACAGCTTCGAGTTCTGGAGGAAGTCAAATGGTTGAAGAAACCCTTAATTTTACAATGATTGATTATGATTTCTTAAATCTTTACGAGATCAAATTTAAGGAAGGCCGTAATTTCAGTCGTGAAATGGGAACTGACTTGCAGGAGGGAGTGATCATCAATGAGGCATGTGCCAAAGAACTCGGATGGACCGATAATCCACTTGGTAAAAAAATCGGCTTTGGACTTCAACTTGATGGAACCTTCACCCGAAGTACCAAAGTAATTGGGGTAGTCAAAGATTTTAATTATCGCTCATTGCATAATGCCGTTGAACCATTGGCATTATTTCTAACTGACCGGCCATTGAATGCCGTATCGATAAAAATTGGTCTGGAAAATCGCCAGCAAACGATTCAATTTATTGAGGATAAATGGAATGAGTTTGGAGCAATACACCCATTTGATTATAACTTCCTTAAAGATACCATGGATGATATGTATCAGGCAGAAGAAAAAATTGGTAAGGTGTTTACCATTGCATCATTACTTTCTGTATTCATTGCATTACTTGGCTTGCTGGGATTATCGTCTTTTATTGCTGAACAACGAACCAAAGAAATAGGAATTAGAAAAGTGGTTGGGGCTACATTGGAGTCGATACTAACCTTATTATTCAAAGAGTTTGTCATACTTATCTTAATTGCATTTGTGATTGCTTCGCCAATTGCCTGGTATTTGCTAAATAATTGGCTCGATTCAAATTTTGTTTACGCAACCAATATAGGGTTGTTAACTTTCCTTTTGGCAGGTTTTATTGCATTTGTTATTGGGATATTAACCATCAGTTTTCACATTTACAGGGCTGCAAGCTCAAATCCGGTTGATGCTCTTAAATACGAATAGTAATTTTAATTCAAATCAAAACTCTAGGGTGAAGGTACTTCCTTCGCCCTTTTTTGATTTTACGGAAATACTGCCATTATGCAGTCGCATAACCTGTCGGCAAAAATTAAGCCCGATTCCTGAGCCATGCTCTTTGGTTGTGAAGAGCGGGATAAAGATGTCGTTTAACAATGCATCATCAATCCCAATACCGTTGTCCGTAACCTCAATGACTGCTTTACCTTGATTGTTCAAATAAGCCTTCAAACTTATTTTTGGAGTGTTTTGTTGAAATAAGGCATCCATGGCATTTTTGATTAGATTGATCATCACCTGATTCATCAAACTTTCGTCCATGGTAATTTCAAGTAAAGCGGGTTCAGATAGAGAATCTATCTGAATTTCACATTTTTTTATGTCGTCCGAAAGTAATGAAATGGTTTTATCAAATAATTTTTGAACCTGATAACTTTCGAATTTTGGGATTGACAGTTTGGTCAAGGTTCGGTATTTTTGAATGAAATCAATCAAGCCCTGACTTCTTTCTTCGATCAGTTCGCTGCATGTCAAAGCATCTTCAATATTTTCCTGGCTAAGGGTTTCAACGGCTTTTATTTGTTTGTCATCCGAAAAATTTCTTCTGATCGAAGTTGTTAAAGTGGTGATAGGAGTAAGCGAATTCATCATCTCATGGGTCATCACACGGATCAGTTTTTGGTATGAAAGCAATTCGTTTTCTTCCAGTTCGGTTTTAATATCCTGAATTGATAATAGGGTTATTTTTTGTTTATTTGCCTTAATAATGGTTGATTTGAAGGAGTATTGATTAAGATAGTTTTTCAAATTAATTTTTAAAATTGATGGAATTCCGGTTTTAATGTTTTTAACTTCCTGATATAATCCTGACTGTATTTTTTCAAGATCACTCAATTTTAATAACGTTGAAATGCCTAAAAATTTGGCTGCGGCTTTATTAAAAATATAGACTTTACCATCCTGATCAAAAGAAATAATCCCAACGCCAATGTGTTCAACAGTGGTTTTAATAAACATCTCCTGCTCTTCTTTTTCAGCTTTAATTTGATGAACATCTTCAATAATTTGATTGAAATTTTTACTTAATCCCTTGAATATTTTTTCAATTTGATGGGTTGAAAAATGCAGACTGGTATCACCATATTTTAGATAAAAAAGAAATTTGGCTAAATCGCGATTTGTTTTACTCACGTAGCGATAAAGTTGCCAAATTTGAGCAAGGAGGATAAGAAACAGGAAAATAACAGTAAATAACCGCTTTTCCATGCCCCCAAAATAAACGATCATAAAGCTGTTCATGGAAATCAGTACAACCCGGATGAATGTGGAAATCAAGAAACGATTATAAATCATACTTTTTAATTTTTTTATAAAGGGTGGTTCGGGAAATCCCCATCTCTTTCGCTACGT
The DNA here is from genome assembly GCA_018816945.1 of Bacteroidota bacterium. Taxonomy (NCBI): domain Bacteria; kingdom Pseudomonadati; phylum Bacteroidota; species Bacteroidota bacterium. The sequence continues at coordinate 420,422 of JAHIVC010000099.1, forward strand.
TGCTTAAGTTGTTCCGGTGCTTTGCCAAGGCTTTAAACAATGCTTCTTTTTCAAATTCGTTGAGTTTAAAACTTTGTACTTCATCCTGCATTTCAGTATTTGTTTTAAAGAAAAAGTCTTCGGGAGTTAGTAGATTTGATTCGCTTAAAATAACAGCTTTTTCAATGCTGTGTTTAAGCTCTCTTACATTACCCGGCCAGTAATACTGGGTCAATTTGTCAATGGCATCCTGATTCAATTTTAACTGGGGTTTTTCATATTTTTCACGATATTTTTTCAGGAAAAATTCCGCAATCATAATAATGTCGTCTTTTCTTTTACGCAGTGGGGGGATGGTAATTTCGATGGTGTTTATCCTGAAATACAAATCTTCCCTAAATAACCCATCATTGATGAGTTGATCGACCGACTTATTGGTAGCAGTAATGAGACGGATATCCAGATCAATGGGTTTGTTAGAGCCCAGTTTGGTGATTTGTTTTTCCTGAATTGTCCTCAAAAGTTTTGCTTGCATCGAAGGCGGTAGATTGGCAATTTCATCCAAAAAGAGGGTTCCCCCATTGGCGGCTTCAATTTTTCCAATCCGGTCTTCCTTTGCATCGGTGAATGCCCCTTTTTTATATCCAAAAAGTTCGCTCTCGAATAAGGATTCGCTGATGGAGCCCACGTCAACAGCGATAAAAATTTCTTTTGCCCGTTTTGATTTAAGGTGAATTAGTCGGGCAAATAAATCCTTTCCTGTCCCGTTTTCTCCCAATAAAAGTACATTTGCATCAGTAGCTGCAACTTTTTCGATCATCGAAAAAACTTCAATCATTGCTTTTGATTTTCCAATAATCTGAAAATGATTGTTCGTAATATTTTCCTGAAAAACCTGATGTTTGTTCTTTAGCTTCGCGATCTCGTATTTTGAAGTTCTTAGTTTATATGCCGAGTGCAAAGTTGCAAGAAGTTTTTCGGCATCCCATGGTTTCTGCACAAAATCCGTAGCACCTTGCTTGATTGCCTTAACCGCCAATTCGATATCGCCGTAAGCAGTGATTAAAATAACAACCGCATCCGAATCAATATCCAAAATTTTTTTAAGCCAGAACAAACCTTCATTTCCCGTATTTATCCCTGTTTTAAAATTCATATCCAACAGTACAAGATCATAGGCGGTTTTCGCGAACATTTGTTTGATTTGTTCGGGATTACTAATGATATCAATTTGTTGATATTCCGATTTAAGCAGTAACTGAAGCGATTTAAGAATACTGATATTATCATCAACGATTAAGATACTTCCCTTTTTCATTTAGTGCTTATCTGTCATATAAAAGCTAAATTTATAAAAAGATTGCTTATATGTTATTAAAATGTCCATTTAGTGTACAAAAAGTGTTCATTTTGTGAACAATTAATTTATTTTAAACATCACTAAAAATTATAATCATCACAAAAACAACTAAATATGGATATGGCATACTGATTGCCAAGCTTAGGAAATTAACCTAAAATATCAATAAGATGTTTTTTAATTATATAAAAATAGCCATCAGGGCATTTGGGCGGAATAAACTCATTTCTATCATTAACCTTTTAGGCTTATCAATTGGGATTGCCATCTTTGCCATCAGTATTTTTTATGTTGATTATGAGTTTAACTATGAAAATTTTCAACCCAATAACGATCAGATTTATCGCATTTGCCTAAATAAAGAATTTGTGGGTTCTCCAAGTGCCCTTGGCAGGTTGATCTCAAGAGATTTTCCGGAAGTTGAATCTTTTGCAAGAATTGGTAGATCAAGTTGGTCGGAAAAAGTTACGATAAAAGCCAATGAAACTTTCTTCTATGAGTCCCGTTTCTTTTTTACTGATAGTACATTCTTTAAAACATTTGATTATCAATTGGTGCTTGGAGACAGGGAAAGTGTGCTGAACGAAGCTTTTTCGGTTGTTATCAACGAAAAGACTGCAATTAAATACTTTAATAAAATTGATGTACTTGGCAAAACCATCGAATTTAATGGGAAGACTTATGTAATTTCGGGTGTCGCAAAGGATGTTCCCCCTAATTCGCATTTTCATTTCGATCTCATCACCACTTTTCGTGGTACTGGAGATTATATGTACGCCGATTTAAAAAAATACTGGGGTTCAATAAATTATTTTACTTATGTTAAATTCAAGGAAAACGTATCAGTAAGAAATTTTCAGAATAAACTGATTGAATATGCTACCGAAGAATATAAAGATTACGCAGGAATTGAATTTTTCAGAAATTTATATTTTCAACCGATCAGGCTTGCCCATGTTGAAATTATCAGAGGAAACCTTGAAGCACCCGTGAATAAAAAATACCTGCTCATTTATATTTTTGTTGCCATCGTTATTTTGGTAGTTGCTTCCATAAATTACGTGAACCTATCCATCGCTGCTTCCCTTCGCAGGGCAAAAGAAGTTGGATTAAGAAAAGTTGTTGGTGCCGACCGGTATAAAATCCGTAATCAGTTTTTAAGTGAATCTGTCATGTTTACAGTCTTTTCATTAGCATTAAGTTTCGTTTTTATCGAATCATTTATTCCTTTGTTAAACCGATGGTTCGAACTTAACATTTTTATCGATTATCTGGATTGGAGATTTATTGTTTTTAGCATAATTATAATCATTTGGGTTGGCATAATATCCGGAAGCTATCCCGCCTTTGTGGTTTCAAGGTTGCAACCCATTAAGGTATTAAAATCCGGATTTGGGGGGAACAAGGCCAATACCACTTTCAGAAATGTTTTGATGGTTATTCAATTCGTAATTTCCATTTCTTTGATTGTTGGGGCATTTTTTATCACCCAGCAAATGAATTATGTGGATAACCTTGATTTAGGATATAACCGTCATGGGGTTGTGAATATACCGCTTCATGATGATCGCTTGAAAGAAAAAGGGGAGATTATCAAACAGGAGTTTGCTAAAAATTCTGAAATCATTGATTTATCGGCCAATTCCTTCAATATTACAGATCAACCATTTCACCAGACAGTTTATTATGAAAATGGAAATGAAGTAGAACAAGATATGACCTGGTATATTTTGGTTGACAAGGATTTTTTTAAAACTTATAAAATAAGGATTCTGCAAGGAAATACTTTTCCACAGGTCTCTTTTGAAAATCCAACAGCAGCATATGTGATAAATAAATCAGCAGCAGTTGCATATTTCGGTGATGGAAATCCGATTGGTAAACGACTGAGTATGCAAAGTGAAAAAAATATGGGTTACGTGGCAGGTGTGGTCGACGATTTTAATTTCAGGTCGCTGCATTATGCCGTAGAACCTTTGGTCTTTTCTATGGATCCTTATGGATATGATTATCTATCTCTTAGGATTGATCCGGAAAAAAGTGAACAAACTATGGATTTTATTGAAAGCAAATGGATGGAATTGTATCCGAATTACCCTTTCGAAATTCAGTATGTCGACAACGAATACAAAAAACTTTATAAGGCTGAATTCCAAACAGGATCATTAATACTAGTGTTTACGATGCTTTCAATATTGATTTCCTGTATGGGACTTTTCGGGATTAACAGTTTAATTACCAAATACCGGATTCGGGAAATTAGTGTGCGTAAGGTTTTTGGCGCAAGCGTAAGCCGCATAGTTTTGATATTATCGTCCAATATCGCGAAGCTGGTTTTAATTGCAAATATTATTGCCTGGCCTTTATCTTATTATACCATGGATAATTGGCTGAATAATTTTACCTATCGGATTCAAATGAATTGGTATATATTTATTTTGGCGGGTTTAATAACACTTATTATATCATTGTTAACAGTGAGTGCACAAGCTATCAAGGCTGCCAATACAAATCCATCAGAAACATTAAAATTTGAATAAAAACTACTAATTCAACTGAAATAAATACAATGTGGATCAATTATTTGAAAGTAATTGTTAGAACTTTAATCAGGAATAAATTCTTTTCACTGATCAATATCATTGGTTTATCTGTGGGGATAGCAGCCTTCGTGCTGATTATGATGTTTGTTGAGCATGAATTTGAATTTGACAAACATTTTAAAAATGCTAATCAAATATACCGGGTTACTTTGGATATGGAATGGGAACAAGCCCCCACCCAATTTACGGCACTGGCTCCCGGTCCAACAGCCATTCAACTGGCAAAAGATTACCCAGAAATCATTGCAGGTACCCGTTTTAGTACATCCGATCGAAGGATGTTCGAGGCAGTTGACGATCATTTAAATACTGTAGGACAGAAATTTTATGAGAACAATATTTTTATGGTTGATTCAAATTTCTTTAAAGTATTTAATATTCACGTTGTTGCTGGTGATAAAAACACAATGCTGACAGTTCCGAATTCAATTGTTTTATCGGAAAGTTTGGCCGAAAAATATTTTGGAATGATTGACGTGGTTGGACGAACTTTAAAAATGGATAATGAGCAGCATTTAACCATTACAGGGGTGATAAAGGATTTGCCAACTACCACCCATTTTAAAACAGACATTTTACTCACCACCAACGGCGATCCCAATTTCAATATCAATAATTGGCGGACATTTTTGTATTCATTTGTCAGGATTACAGAAAATGCCGATTTGAAAAATATCGATCAAAAACTGCTTGCTTTCAAGGAAAAATATTACGCTCCATGGAAAGAAACTTCAACTTTCCGCTTTCAAAAAATGCTCGATATTCACCTCAAAAACGACCGGATTTTTGATTATGCCCTGACTGGAGATTTTAAAAATGTATTGTTTTTAATTTCCATTGCTTTTTTGGTTCTGGTTATCGCTTGTATGAATTTTATGAATTTATCGACTGCCAGATCCATGCATCGATCAAAGGAAGTAGGGATCAGAAAGGTTGTTGGGGCAAGCCGTACAAATCTAATCGTGCAGTTTTTGGGCGAATCCATCATGGTATCTTTCATCTCCATGTTTATTGGCATTGTTTTGATTGAATCGATCATTCCCGAATTTCAAAAATTAATTAGTGCCAATTTATCGGTTAATTATTTAAAACATTTAATCAGTTTTATTGGATTGACCATAGTTGTTGGATTATTCTCAGGAATCTATCCTGCCTTTTTCACTTCTTCTTTTCAGCCCATGGTTGCTTTAAAAAATAAAACCGTTTTGGGAGGAACTAGCATTATCACCCGTAAAATATTGGTGATTTTCCAATTTGTGGTAATGGTGATTTTATTGAGTGGAGTAATGGTGATTTTTCAGCAAATGAAATATGTGAAAAACCGACCCTTGGGTTTTGATAAAGATCAAATTGTTTATACCTCTTTTAAAGATGAGATTCAGGGAGGACAAGCAAATTTATTGAAAGAGATGTTGCTTTCGAATCCAAATATCAAAACCGCTTTTCTTACCTCTCAACTTCCCGGTGAAACTCCTTTTGGAGATCATTTTTTGATTGAAGGAAATGAAAAGTCATTTCCGGCCCGAACAACAAGTATTGGCTACGAATACATACCAGGGCTTAAAATCGAAATTCTTACCGGAAGAAATTTTTCAAAAGAATTTGGAACTGATTCTTCTTCATGCATCATAAATGAAAGCGCCATGAAGAAATTCGGATGGAATATGGATGATGTGATTGGTAAAAAAATGAGCTGGAACTTTGCTTCCAGCTGGGATAACCAGATAAATGGTCGTGTGATTGGGGTTGTTAAAGATTATCATTTTAAATCATTGCATGAAGAAATTGAACCCATCATTTTAACATTCAATCCTTCACTTAATCGAATTGTTGCGGCAAAAGTCAACATGGAGAATATTGATCAAACCATCAGATTTATCGAAAAATCATTTAAAGAAATTAATCCGGCTTATCCTTTTGAGTATAGTTTCTTGTCCGACGATTTTGAGGTGCTTTACAAAAGGGAAGCACAATTCGAAAAAATATTCAGATATTTTGTTGTTCTGGCTATCATCATAGCAATTCTTGGTTTATTGGGCCTAACGGCATTTATGGCCGAAAAGAAGGTGAGGGAAATAGGCATCCGTAAAACTTATGGGGCTTCTATTTTAGGTATCATTAAATTATTTACCCGCGAATTTACCCTTTATGTAAGCATTGCAAATATTATCGGAATACCTATTGCCATCTTGATTATGAACCGATGGTTGAACAATTTTTATTACCGGATCAATATTACCTGGTGGCTATTTTTAATGGTTTTTATACTCAGTTTAATTATTGCCATTGGCACTGTTGCATTTCTTGCCTGGAAAGCAGCCCTTAAAAATCCAATTGAGGCTATTAAATATGAATGATCAGTTAAGCTGGTAGGTTCTTAAACAATAAGGTTAATTTTATCAACTTTTTTGTAATTTTTTAGTCGCTCAATCGTCATTATAAGTCTATTAACTTTCTTTAACATTCTTTTAACTAAGCAGTTAAAATAATTTTTTATTTTTAGTCTTCACAACCCCAAAATGATTTAAAATGATTCAAAATTATCTTAAAACCGCACTTCGATTATTGATCCGCCAAAAAAGCTATTCGATGATAAACATTGGTGGCCTGGCTATTGGTATGTCAGTCTGTATCCTTATCCTATCCTATGTTATTCATGAACTTAGCTTTGATAAATTTCATGAAAAGTCAGATCAAATTTATAGGGTTGGTTTGAATGCTACCGTTGGTGGGAATATAATGAACCTTGCTGTTACGAGTGCTCCAATGGGAGAAGCTTTACGTGAAGATTTTCCGGAAGTGATTGACAATACAAAGTTTGTTATCGCCAGTGGTCAGGAATTCGAAGTTGGAGAACGAAAATTTATTCAGGATGGAATTTTATATGCTGATTCTTCGTTTTTGGATATTTTTTCTTTTAAACTGATTCAAGGTAATCGAACAGAAGTTTTATTGAATCCCAGAAGCATCGTTTTAACGGAAACTGTCGCTAAAAAATTCTTCGGAGAAAACAAGGCTGTGGGAGAGGTCATTCGGATCGATAATGAAATTGCTTACACTGTTACCGGTGTATTGCAGGATATTCCTCCGAATTCTCAAATCCAGTTTCAACTAATTGTTAGTATGGACATCAGAGATCCCAGCTCCAGGTTATATGGATCAAATAGTTGGGGAAATATTATGATGTATTCCTATGTAATGTTGGATAAAAATGCAGATTATCTGAAATTACAGGAGAAATTTAATGATTTTAAAATAAGGCATACACAACAATTGGTTGATATGGGTGTGCATTTTGATCTTTTTTTACAACCATTAACCAGCATCCATTTATATTCAAATTTGGAAAGAGAAGGGGATAATAAAGGGGATATCACCTATGTTTATTTATTTTCAGCCATTGCCACATTTATTCTCTTCATTGCATGTATTAATTATATGAATCTGGCATCAGCCCGTTCATTTAAACGTGCCAAAGAAGTGGGAATGCGTAAAATTCATGGAGCCATCCGGTCTCAATTGATACGTCAATTTATAGGAGAATCTATCTTATTTAGCATAGTCGCTTTTGTGTTATCAATTATAATTGTTCAGATTACTTTGCCGATGTTCAATAATTTAGTCTATCAAAATGACAGTTCTTCGGATTTATTCAGTAATAAGCTGACAATTATTGGTGTTTTTGTGGCGATTACTTTTATTGTTGGTATTTTGGCAGGATCATATCCTGCCTTTTATATGTCATCCTTTTCGCCCATTGCTGCTTTAAAGGGTGAAAAAGTGAAAGGCAAGAAAAAATCATTATTGCGCAATATATTAGTAGTTATACAGTTTAGCATTGCCGTGACTCTAATAATTTGCACTTCGGTTATTTATAAGCAATTAAATTTTATGCAGAATAAAGATCTGGGGTTTAAAGGAGAGAATAGAATTATTATACCAATTAGGAGTGAATCATTGCGGAAAAAGAGTGAAGTTTTAAGAAATGAATTTATAGCATTATCTGATGTTGAAAAGGTCAGCATTACGAATGGTGCTCCTGGTATTGGGATGAGTGGCTCGGGGTATTATCCAGAAGGTGGTGATAATAATAATCCGGTTATTATTTATAATAGTACCATTGATGATCAGTTTGTTGAAACAATGGGAATGGAAATTGTTATTGGAAGGAATTTTTCTCATGAATTTGGCACTGATACATTAGCTGTATTAATTAATGAAGAGCTTGCAAAAAGATATAATTGGGATGATCCAATTGGTAAAAAATTATCAGTTAATGTTGGAGACAGTGTGCCACGGATTGATTTTAAAGTAGTTGGGGTGCTTAAGAGTTTTCATTTCCGTTCTTTGCTTACAAAAGTGGAACCCTTTGCATACCATTACCGACAATCAAATATGCAATATGTTTTGATAAAATTAAATGCTAAAAACAAAGAATCAGCTTTAAAAAAGGTTGAAGAAAAATGGGCCGAATTATCAAATAATGCCCCATTCGATTATTTATTTGTTGATGAAAATTTTAAAAAGAGTTATTTTTCCTATATCCGAATGGGAATACTGTTCACAGCTTTTACCTTGATTGCCATATTTATAGCATGTATCGGATTATTTGGTTTGGCATCATTCCTAACCGAGTTGCGAACAAAGGAAATTGGAATCCGCAAAGTAAATGGTGCGGGTGTAATGAAAATTTTGCAGTTGTTAAATACTGATTTTTTGAAATGGGTATGCATTGCTAATATTATTGCATGGCCTGTTGCTTGGTATTTTATGACTGAATGGCTGAAGAATTTTTCTTATCAAATAAGCTTAAGCTGGTATTATTTTGCTTTTGGTGCATTACTTTCAATAATGATTGCGCTGATTACAGTCAGCTATCAATCAATTAAATCGGCAACACAAAACCCGGTAGATTGTTTGAGATATGAATAGTGAAGTAAGGGATGGCTTCCCCAATTGGGGAAGCCATCCCTTAGGGTTGCTAACCTAAAAATTCAATGTAAAAGTTGTTTTATTTTTGGATTGACTGAACCGAGATGCTTCCTTTATGTTTTTCCGGAAATATCATTGGTATCTTAAACTATCCAACGGATTCGATCGCCCTGCTTTAACAGACTGATAGATTACAATCGTCAAACTGATGCCCATGGAAATAAAAAACGATAAAATAAATATCCAGGGCCTTAAGTCGATGTGATAAGCAAAGTTGTCAAGCCATTTGTCAAAGAGGTAATAGGCAATAGGCCAGGCAATAATATTTGCGAGAATCGTCAGATAAATGATTGATTTCACCAATAACAAAACAATATCTTTCATGGAAGCACCAAAGGTTTTCCTAATCCCGATTTCTTTAATCTTTTGCTCGGCCGTAAATGCGGAAAGTGCAAAAAGCCCCAAACAGGTGATGATGACCAGAATGATTGAAAAAATGCCAAATAAATTTGCCATGAATGCTTCAGCGCGATAAAGTTTATCGAATTCCACCTCTAAGAACTGATATTCAAACGGAATATTGGGGTCGGCCGAAAGTAAGGTTTTTTCAATATGATTGATCGCATTTGTTTTATTTTCAGGATTAATTTTTACATAGATAAAACGAAACATTCTTGGGTCATAGGATAATACCAAAGGACGGATTTCAGATTTCAGGGTCTGAAAGTGAAAATCTTTTATTATGCCGATGATATTGTGTTCTTTATCAAAAGATCCCCTATGAGGAACCACTTTCATACCGATTGGATTTTCGATATTCATTCTGCCCAAAGTAGATTCATTAATTATAATCTCTTTATGTCTCATTTTAACAGATGGAGATAGATCTTCACCCATGATTAGTTTTATTCCAAACGTTTTTAAGAAGTCATGTTCAATATGATTGAATCCAAAATCTCCCCCTCCATTAATAAATTTTTCATCAGCCCCCATCCACAAAAAGTTAGATGATGAGTATGCACCAGCACTCATGGCCGCAGTACTGGCCGTGACATTAACAATATCGGGGTTCTTTAATAACTCGGTTTTGATAAAATCAAATTTCTCAAGATATTTCCCGGATACATTTATAGTAACCGTATTTTTATAATCAAACCCCAGGTCTTTATTCCGGATAAATGAATATTGGCTGAAGATGATCACCGTCCCTATAATAAGTGCAACGGAAAACGTGAACTGGATAAGTACCAATATTTTTCTAAAAAGGTTCCCCCCTTGTTTGTTTCCGGACGCACCATAAAGGACTTTAATGGGACGGAAATTCGACAATAAAAGAGCCGGATAGCTCCCTGCCATAACACTGCTGGCCAAGGTGATCAAAATTAATACGCCCACTATTTTTATACTTCCAAAGCTGCTGAACGACAATGTTTCTCCGATCAACTGATTGCAAAATGGCAGAATGAGTTTTACAATGGCCAATGAAATCAGTAATGAGAGGATAGCCATTAACAGCGTTTCGAGATAAAATTGGATGATCAGGTTTTTTCGCAGTGCCCCAAATGTTTTTTTGATCCCGACCTCTTTGGCACGAATGGATGAACGGGCCGTTGTCAGGGTCATGAAATTGATACAGGAAACCAACAATAACAGGCCCGAAATAATCAGAAACATATTTACATTGCTTTTGTTCCCTTTTTTATTGGCCGCGCCTCCTATAATTTTATCGGACTCCAGATACATGTTTTTTAAGGGCATCAGGTGAATATAGTATTGCCAATTATTTTCAAATTCAGGTTGTCTGGCCTGAAGATAACCATATGCTTTTTGCCGGAAATTTTCAATATCCGTACCCTCTTTTAATAAAATATAGCTTTGAAAAAAATGAAGTCCCCAATTACCATTAATATCATAATTTCCATTTTCAGGCATGAAATCCGTTATTCGAATAAACGGGATGAGCGAAACAAACTGAAGGCTTGAATTTTCGGGAACATCCTTTAGTATGCCTGTTACCTTAAAGTTAAAGTTGTTGTCCACCTGAATTACTTTTCCCATGGGGTCTTCGTCCCCAAATATTTTTTTTGAAAAAGATGCTGTCAATACGATTGAATTTGGATCGAGCAAAGCGGTATTTGGGTCCCCTTCTAAAAAGGGGAACGAAAATATCTGAAAGAAATCAGTATCGGCAAATCCAAAAAATTCTTCTGAAAAAACGACGTCTTTATATTTAATCAGGTTGTTGTTACGCTCTCTTTGAATAAAGACCCGGAAACGTGCATATTTTTCAATTTCAGGAAGATCGGCTGCCATACTTGGAACCAAGGCTGGGGCTGTTCCAGAATTAATATTGTTTTTACGTGAGACTACCCATTCCTTGTAAAGCTGATAGGTACGGTCGTTTTTTTCGTGAATACGGTCGTAGCTTAATTGATTAAATACCCATAAAAGAATAATGATACTGATCGACATTCCCAATACCAGCCCGGCTACATTTATAAGGGAGGATAACTTTCTGCTTTTAATATTTATCCAAGCGGTTTTAAAATAATAGTTGACCATGATTTAAAGAATAAAATTTGATATATGATATTAGATTTATTATTTTCAAAATCAATGCCAGTACGTAATGCAATGAAATACAGATGTATAAGATTTTTTAGTTTTTGAAAGTGTAACAATTCAATACATTGAGAGTATCTATATCATACACTTCTATCATTTTTAAAAATGCAAATAAATTCAGGTAAAATAATATTGATAGATGATCATCAAAAAATTCTGGAATCTCTTCGGTTCCTGCTTAAATATCACTTCAGGGAGATCATCATGCTTTCGGGTCCTGAACAGATTTTCGGGGATGAAAAACTGAATGATGCAGATGTCATTATATTAGATATGAATTTTAAAGCCCAGGAGAAAAGCGGAAAAGACGGCTTATTCTGGCTTAAACGCATTTTACATAAATTTGAAGCAAAAGTTATTTGCCTGACCGCCTACGGGAGCATTTCCCTGACGGTTGAAGCCATGAAAATCGGGGCCACTGATTTTGTTACCAAGCCCTGGGAGAATGATAAGCTGGTAGCGACTATAAAATCGGCTTTAGCATTGAAAAAAGCACAGGATGAGGTGTCCCGGCTAAAAAGCAAGCAAATTCATTTATCTTCCGAGATCAATAAACAGAATTACCAGATCATAGGAAATTCACCCGCCATTCAAAAAATACTTCAATTGGCCCATAAGGTAGCCCCATCCGATGCCAATATTTTAATTACAGGTGAAAACGGAACGGGCAAGGATCTGATTGCCAGAGAAATTCATAGGTTGTCTCTCCGCAGGGAGGAGGCCTTTATAAGTATCGACATTGGCTCATTAAGCGAATCGTTGTTTGAAAGTGAATTTTTCGGACATATGAAAGGGGCTTTTACAGATGCCATAGCGAACCGGACCGGTAAATTTGAAGCAGCTTCGGGTGGAACCTTATTTTTGGATGAAATCGGAAATCTATCCATCACAATGCAACCTAAAATACTTTCGGCCTTACAAAAAAAAGCAATAACACCTGTAGGAAGCATTAAAGAAATTCCGGTAGATATCCGGATTATTTGTGCTACCAACAAGAACCTTCGTGAAATGATCGTTAACCATTTTTTTCGCGAAGACTTATTTTATCGGATGAATACTGTCGAAATCCATATCCCACCATTACGTGAGCGAAAAGAAGATATTCCGACGATAGCTAATTATTTTCTGAGGCTTTTTGGGGATAAATATGAAAAATTTCCCATCAGGTTTGATAAGATGGGTACAGATACTCTCATGAATTATGATTGGCCCGGAAATATTCGGGAATTGAAGCATACTATCGAACGGGCTGTAATATTGTGTGAATCAAATGTCTTATCATCTTCTGATTTTTCAAATCTGAACCAATTTAATGTCTCAAATAATAGCCAGCTAATTTCCCTGAATGAAGCTGAAAAAATGTTGATCAGCCGGGCAATGGACAGAAATGATAGAAATATTGCCGCAACATCACGCGAATTAAAAATTGGCCGCCAATCCTTATATCGTAAATTAAAGCGTTACCGGATTTATGTCCCCAATGAAAACAACGTATGATTCACCCAAAACTATATTTAAATATTATTATCCGGGTAGTGTTAATTTCCATTACGTCCATCATCACAAGTTTTATTTATACTGTTTATCAGGATTGGTATTTATTGCTGTTTTTTACAAGTATAGCGGCGATTCAAACATTATCCTTAATTAATTTCATAAAAAAAACCAATAAAACAATAGCCGACTTTTTTCTTTTTGCCAAAAACGGAGAAAAGAACATTCGTTCGTATAAATCAAAAAATCAAATATCTCATGCATTAATAAACTCGCTGGAGGAAATTTATGCAACCATACAAAATCTAAGGTTGGAAAGCGAAAAAAGAGAACAATATTTTGGCAAGGTATTCGAGATGATTACTACAGGGATTATGATAGTGGGGAAGAACGGCGATATTGAATTTCATAATAATGCCCTAAAAAAAATGATTAATAGAAAACAGATTCTCAATATTAATCAGTTTCGAAGGCTTTCTCCTGACTTTTATCATTCCCTTGATTCAATAAGGAACGGTCAAAAGAAAATTATTAAAATTTCATCAAATTCATCAATGAGCTTTTTGTTAAAAGCCAACAATTTTATTATAAATAATAGTCCGGTTCGTGTATTTACCCTGGATAATATCAAACAGGAGTTGGATGAAAGGGAACAGGAATCCTGGAGACGACTGGTAAAAATATTTAATCATGAAATTTCAAATTCGATGAGTCCGATTGTATCTACTAGTAGAGCAATATGTGATTTGTTAAAAGAGAATTTTTGTGAAAATCCTTACCCTTCGAAGGAGTTATCAAAAGAAATAATAGCTGATTTGATTCATGGGCTTGAAATGATAAATGAAATTGGTGCCGGTATCCATTATTTTGTCACCCAAGTAAAGAGTTTAGACTCCATTCCCGATCCCAAATGCAAGGATATTATGGTTAAGGATTTTATATTCAACTTGATCAATATGTCAGAAAAAAGTGGGTGGGAGCATATTCAAATTGAACAAAAATTAGAACCCGAAGAGGTTGCAATTTTCGCAGATAAAGAATTGATTTCACTGGTTTTCATTAATATTATCAAAAACTCTTGTGAAGCTCTTCAAACTACAAAACGCCCTAAGATCCTTATTAGCAACGAAGAAACAAGTGAATATTCAATCATTCATATAAGTGATAATGGATCAGGAATTTCTGAAAATGAATTGGAAGAAATTTTCGTTCCATTTTATACCACACGCAAATCAGGAACAGGAATAGGTTTAAGCCTGTCCAGACAAATCATGCATTTACACGGAGGTAAAATTGAAGTACAATCCAAACCATATCACGAAACAACTTTATCTCTGTTTTTCCCTAAAATTATTAAACTTCAGTTAAATTGATTATTTTATATTTTAGTCTTTTCTCATCTTCTATAAGAAATGTCGGAAAATTAATTGACTAGAATTTTAAAGTAAAGATTGTTTCTATTTGTGGTTGGGATCGAACAGAAATACTTCCTTCATGCAAATACATGATTTGACGCGAAAGGCTTAGTCCGATACCTGAACCATTTTCTTTGGTCGAGTAGAAGGGGATAAAGATTTTGTCCAGTTCACTTTCTGATATTCCATTACCATTGTCCTCTATATTAATCAGTAAATTTACTTCGCTCGATTTTTTAGCAGTAATCTTAATTTTCGGATTTGGACGATCAACAAGAGCCTCCAAAGAATTTTTTATGAGATTGATTAACATTTGCTCGATGAGCGATTCATCCGCAAAAAGGTCAAGATCGGGATCAATATGATATTCAAATTCAATTTGTTCGGACTTGAACCTTTCCTGATAAAATTTTTGAATTTTTTCAACGGTATGAACGATTTTAAATTTTGTCAGATTGAGTTTGGGGTTCTTGGTGACGTTTTTATAAACCTCTATAAAATCAACCAATCCTTTGCCTCTTTCTTCAATGATCTCGGTATTGATTGCGATGTCCTTAATAATTTCATCATCCAATTCAGATGCTTTTTTAATCACTCCATCCTGATAAATGTAGCGCCTGATCACCTTTGATAAGGAAGTAATGGGTGTGAGAGAGTTCATGATTTCATGATTCAAAACCTGAATTAATTTTTGCCAGGATTCCAATTCGTTATGATCAAGTTCACGGCGGATATTTTGAAAAGAGATAATATGGATGGTATTTGAACCAATTTGGATGAGGGTCCTTTTGATCGCCAGGTTTTGGATTTCAGCATTCAGACTTATTTTTACGACTTGGTTTTTCTCAGTTTTTAAATCAGTAATTGCCTGATGAAAGTCGGGACATTTTTCGAATAACGTATTCATGAATTTGCAGGCTTCGCAATGCAGGATATTTGATGCTTCAGGATTAAAAAGCTCAATTTTACCTTTGTCATCAAAAGCAATAATGCCAATTTTTACATGATTTACAATGGTATTAAGATAATGGGTTTTTTGTTCATTTTCAATGCGTATTTGTTGTAATTCTTTATTGATGTAATCAAATGAAAGATTAAGCCCTTTGAAGTTTTTCATTACATGCTCATCCTGATAATTTACGGCTGTATCTTTTGATTGAATCCTGAGAAAAAATGCGGCGAGGTTTCTGTTTGTTTTATTAATGTAGTTGATGAGTAAAATCGTTTGGGCCACAATTAGAACAAATGAGATGATGCTTGCCATGATTTTATCTTCTTGCCTTATCATGAAAGCAAATAAAACACCCATGATAACAATCAGTATCACCCGAAGGATGATGGAGACATAAAATCGGTTAAAGCCCATGTTTTTCAATTTTTAGATAGAGGGTGGTGCGAGAAATATTTAATTCCTGGGCGGCTTTGGTCAGGTTGCCCTGATGTTTGTCCAGTACTTTTTTAACAATGTATTTTTCAACATCAACAAGTTTGTTTGAAGAACCCAAATCCCAATTGTTGCTGGTTTTTATTTCAATCCGAAAGTCTTCCGGCCTAAGAATGTCGGA
Organism: Bacteroidota bacterium; assembly: GCA_018816945.1. Taxonomy (NCBI): domain Bacteria; kingdom Pseudomonadati; phylum Bacteroidota; species Bacteroidota bacterium. The sequence continues at coordinate 436,395 of JAHIVC010000099.1, forward strand.
TTCGGCAAGAATGACGGCTTTTTCGATGGTATGTTTTAACTCTCTCACATTTCCGGGCCAGGTATGGTTTAATAGTGAGTCAATTCCTGTACTGCTGATCTTAATTTCTCCTTTATTATATTTCTTGGAGTATCGCTTAAGGTAAAAATCAGCAATGATCAAAATGTCGTCACCTCTTTCACGTAGTGGGGGGATTTCAATTTTTATGGTATTAAGCCGATACAATAAGTCTTCCCTGAACAATTCCTGATTGGTTAGCAAAAAGGGATTTTTGTTAGTGGCTGAAATCAAGCGGATGTCAATCTTCACAGCCTTGTCCGAACCCACCGGGGTTACTTCCCTGCTTTGCAAAACCCGCAATAATTTTGATTGTAAATTCATCGAGAGGTTGGTAATTTCATCTAAAAACAAGGTCCCTCCGGAAGCCGCAACAAACCGGCCTGTTCTATCGCTTTGGGCATCGGTGAAAGCCCCTTTTTTGTGGCCGAACATTTCACTTTCAAATAAATTTTCATTAATGGAACCTAAATCAACACTTACGAATAATTCTTTTTTCCGACCTGATAGTTTGTGGATTTCCCTTGCAACCAATTCCTTCCCTGTGCCGTTTTCGCCCAATATCAAAATGTTTGCATCGGTAGCTGCCACTTTACGGATGGTTTTAAAAACTTCGGTCATTTTTGGTGATGATCCCAGAAAATCATTCTGAACATTCAAGGAATTTTCTATCAATACCTCTTGAAATCCCTTTAGTTTTTTAACTTTTCGTTCTGCATCACGCAGTTTAAGTGCAGCGTGTAAACTGGCAATCAGTTTGTCGATGTCCCAGGGTTTGGTAATAAAATCGTAAGCTCCTTCTTTGATCCCTTTCACTGCAATATCAACTTCACTGTAAGCTGTGATCAATATTACAAGAATATCGGGGTTACTTTCCCTAATTTTTCTTAACCAGTACAAACCTTCATTCCCTGAATTCACCCCAGCCTTAAAATTCATATCCAGCAAAACAAGATCCCAATCTTTTTCATTCAAAAGGTTTGGAATTAAATTGGGGTTGCGCACAGTTTCTATTTCCTTAAATTCGTACTTTAACGATTGCTTAAGCGTAAGCAAGATGCTTTCGTTATCGTCAACAATTAATATTTTTCCTTTGGTCGGATTCATTGAAAAACAACTTATTGAAAGGCAAATATATGAAAATTGTTCAGATGCCGAACGCTAATTGTCCAGACTCTGAACAGTTTTATAATAATTTATAAGTAAAAATAAGTTAAGTTATTGAAAAAGAATAATTAAACTATTTTGGCATTTACTTTGACTTAACTTATGCGAAGTCAAAATTTTTTAAAAATGATCAAATCTTATATCAAACTCGCCATTCGGAATTTTACGAGAAACCTGTCTTTCTCATTAATTAACCTGTTTGGATTGAGCATTGCCTTTGCTTTATTTATTCTGCTTTCTCTTTATATAAAAAGCGAGCTGACTACAGATAAGCATCTTCAAAATTCTGAAAATATTTATTGTCTATTTGAGAAAAACAGGAGCCATATTTTCGGTAACGGTTTGTTTGCCGAATTTGTGAATGAGCGCTATCCTGAAATAAAGCAGGTTTGCAGGTCCATTATTTTTGACGGGGAGTTTTATTTGGATGACGGGCATTATGTTTATTTTGATAAAGTAGGATTGGTAGATTCCACCTATTTTAAAATATTCAAAAATAAAGAACACTTGGGAAATTTGGATCATGCGCTGGATGGGCGAAATGGCATGGTGCTGACCGAAAGTTCGGCCAAAGCCTTGTTCCATAATGAAAATCCAATTGGCCGAAAAGTTAGATGGAACAATCAGTACGATTTTACAGTAAATGCAGTAATACCTGACCTACTTGAAAATTCTTTGTACCATGTTGATTGTTTTGTATCCATAAATTGTTTGCTGAATTTTTTTGTAGGAGCTCTCACAAATCCAAACGATTGGGGCATCAATACTTTTGTTGAACTTGAGCAAAACGCGGATATTCCATTACTTGAAGAGAAGCTAAGTAAAGATTTGTTGGCTGAGTTTGGACGGGATTCGAATTGGGGACTGATCCCTTATTCGGCTTTATACTTTAATCAAAAAGCTCAGGCACCTGAAGAGTTCAAAAGAGGAAACATGCAATTTGTGAAATTGTTTATCGGCATAGCGTTGTTTATCATTGTTATCGCCTGTATCAATTATGTCAACCTAACTACGGCTAAAGCGGGAAGCCGCGCAAGGGAAGTTGGCATTAGAAAAGTAGTGGGTGCCTATAAGCAAAAGCTGATCAAACAGTTTTTGACCGAATCAATTTTGCTAATTTTTATTTCGCTCATCATTGGCTTTTTATTGGCAGAACTTTCAATCGGAGAGTTTAATCGTTTGGCCGAGATAAATTTACAGGTAAAGGATTTTTATTTTTTCCCATTTAATATCTTTTTTGTGATGGGTGTGATATTGTTAGGTGTGATTTCAGGCTTGTATCCTGCATTGGCACTAACTTCATTTAAAACAGTCGAGGTAATTAAGGGAAAAGTATCAAAAAGCCGAAGTGGCATTATCGCGCGAAAAGCATTAATGGTTTTTCAGTTTGTAATTTCGTTGGTGATGATTGTGGGCACCATCGTCATTTACCGTCAGATTAATTATGTGAAGCAATTAAACCTTGGGTTTGACAAAGAAAATGTGATCCGTTTAAAAACGAAAGATGACGCTTATAAAAACGCACAAGATTTTAAACAGGAATTGCTCACAATACCGGGTGTTCAAAAAATAGCTTTTGCTAATGCTGTGCCAGGTAATATCTCCAACGGAATGTTTGCCCAAGTGGATGGCCAGGATATTAACATGCGCCATTTAAAGTGTGATCCGGCGTATTTCGATCTCTTGGGGTTTCAATTGGTAAGCGGGAGGCATTTTTCGAGCGAAGATGAAGCGGATAGGGCCGGAAAATATATCATGAATGAAGCTGCCACGAAAATCTATGGTTGGGAAGATCCTTATCAGATCAGACTTTGGGGTTTTAAACTTATTGGGATCGTTAAAGATTTTAATTTTCAAAGTTTACATCAGCCGATCGGGCCTTTGTTTATTACTTTTTTGGATACCATGAATGAAATCGTTATCCGTATTTCGGGAACAAACCAAACGGCAACGCTTGCCGAGATTGAAAAGGCATGGATGAAAAAATACCCCGAGGACCCATTTAAATTTGAGTTTGTCGATCAGGTTGTAGATCAACAATACAAATCCGAAGAACGCCTTGGCAAGATTGTGGGTTACTTTTCCATATTTGCATTGATTATTGCATGTATGGGTTTATTGGGAATGACCTCTTATATGATACAGCAACGACATCGTGAAATCGGAATCCGAAAAGTTCATGGCGGATCTGTTCAGCAAATTATCAATATGCTTTCTTTTGAGTTTGTGAAATGGGTAATTTTGGCCTTTGCAATATCTGTACCTGTCTCTTATTACCTGATGAAAATATGGCTTGCAAATAATTTCACTTATCAGGTCGATATTGATTGGTGGATTTATGTTCTTAGCGGTTTGGCTGTCGTTTTTGTATCATTAGTTACTGTTAGCATTCAATCTTATCGTGCAGCAATCATGAACCCTGTGGATAGTTTGAGGTACGAATAAAATTTAAGGGGTGACACCCTACAGGGTGTCACCCCTTAAGATTTGCTTTGACTTAGCTTATATGTGAAATCAAATTTTATTAAAAAATGATTAAATCTTATATCAAAATCGCTATCCGAAATTTTACGAGAAATATAACTTTCTCATTGATAAATCTTTTTGGACTGAGCATCGCTTTCGCCCTGTTCATCCTGCTTTCATTATACATTAGAAGCGAACTTACAACCGACAAACATATTGAGAATGTAGAAAATATCTATTGTTTGTATGAAAAAAACAAAAACCATATTTCAACCGCAGGTATGTTTGCTGAATATGTTAACGGCCGTTATCCTGAAATAAAACAGGTTTGCAGGAACTTTAAGTATGATGGGGAATTTTTTTTGAAAGACGGGAGTTTTGTATACTTTGACAGATTCATTACAGTCGATTCAAACTATTTTGAAATATTCAGGAACAAAGCCATACTAGGCAATCTTGAACATGCTTTGGATGGGAAAAACGGAATGGTACTGACCGAAACTGCCGCGAAAGCCTTGTTTGGTGATAAAAACCCAATAGGAAAAACGGTTAACTGGAACAACAATTATGATTTTGTAGTTAATGCCGTGATTCCGGATGTACCTGAAAATTCAAGTTACCATGCGGATTGTTACGTTTCGATCTTGTGCCTATTGGTTATTGACAAAGCAAAGCTTATCAGTCCCGGAGACTGGACCATAACAACCTTTGTAGAGGTCAATGAAAATGTGGATATCACAAAACTGGAAAAAAAGCTGAGTACAGATTTATTGGAACAGTTCAAACAGAATACCAATTGGGGCTTGCTTCCCTATTTGGATATTTACTTTAATCAACAAAAAGTCAATACCTATGGTTTCAGACATGGAAATAAACAATTTGTGCTGTTGTTTATTTGGATTGCGTTGTTTATCCTCGTCATTGCCTGCATCAATTATATAAATTTAACTACCGCCAAGACCGGAAGCCGGGCAAGAGAAGTTGGAATTCGTAAGGTTGTGGGCGCTTATAAGCAGAAGCTGATAAAACAGTTTCTTGCCGAATCCATCCTCCTGATCCTTTTTTCACTTGTTATTGGATTTTTATTGGCAGAATTTACAATTAATGAATTTAACCGATTGGCTGAAATAAATTTACACGTAAAGACTTTTTATGAATATCCATACAATATCGTGTTTATTTTAGGAGCAATTATTTTGGGAATAATTTCGGGCTTGTACCCTGCATTTGTTCTGACATCTTTTAAAACTGTCGAGGTGATAAAAGGAAAAGTAAATAAAAGTAAAGGTGGTGTAATTGCAAGAAAAGCACTCATGGTTTTCCAGTTTATTATATCATTGATTATGATTGTTGGTACCATTGTAATTTACCGTCAGATCAATTATGTAAAACAAATAAACCTTGGGTTTAACAAGGAACATGTGATCCATTTAAAAACCAATGATGCAGCCTATAAGAATGCACAGGACTTTAAAAACGAATTGCTGGCCATACTTGGAGTTGAAAAAGTTTCATTTTGTGCAGGTATTCCAGGGGATGTCACCAATGGGATCTATGATGAGATTGATGGCCAGGAAATCTATATGAAACATTTGTCTTGTGATGATGAATATCTGGATTTGATGGGCATGGAACTTGTCAGTGGCCGGAACTTTTCGGGTGTGGATGCATCTGATATAAGGAAAACCTATATGGTGAATGAAGCTGCAGTAAAAGCTTTTGGCTTGGAAAATCCATACGAGGTCAAATTTTTTGGTTTCTTAAAACTGATCGGGATTGTTAAAGATTTTAATTTTCAAAGCCTTCATCAACCGATTGCCCCATTATTTATTACCTTTTTGGATAACATGGAGGAAATAGTTATCCGTATTTCCGGCACAAATCAAACCGCCATAATTGATCAAATTGAAAAAGCCTGGATCAAAAAATATCCGAAAGACCCATTTTCTTTTAAGTTTGTTGATCAGGTTGTAGATCAACAATACAAATCCGAAGAACGCCTTGGCAAGATTGTGGGTTACTTTTCCATATTTGCATTGATTATTGCTTGTATGGGTTTATTGGGAATGACTTCTTATATGATACAGCAACGACATCGTGAAATCGGAATCCGAAAAGTTCATGGCGGATCTGTTCAACAAATTATCAATATGCTTTCTTTTGAGTTTGTGAAATGGGTCATCCTTGCTTTTCTATTATCCGTTCCGGTATCATATTATCTCATGAAAACGTGGTTAGCTAAAAACTTTACCTATCAGGTCGAGGTGGAATGGTGGATATTCATTGTAAGCGGAATTATAGTTGTTGTTATCTCACTCTTAACAGTTATTCTACAATCTTATCGGGCTGCTGTGATGAATCCGGTGGATAGTTTGAGATATGAATAATTAAAACATTAAAGTGAAAGTACTTCCTTTGTTTACAGTAGATTGAACAGAAATATTTCCATTATGCATCCGCATAATCTGGCGGGATAAACTCAATCCGATCCCACTGCCTTTTTCTTTGGTCGAGAAAAAAGGGATAAATATTTGATCAATGGTATCGGCCGGAATCCCCACTCCGTTATCCCGGATATCAATTTTAATTTGTGAGTCTGATTGATAGGCCTTTATTGTAATTTCTGGTTCTTTAACGATTTCGAGTGCCTGTATTGAATTTCTGACAATATTGAGCAGAACTTGTGAAAGCAATTTTGGATCGGCTTCTAAAATAAGATTTTCGGGCTGGGTTTCTGTCGAAAAGTTGATGAGGTTTTGTTGTAGCTCTTTATCCATGAAAGTGCTAAAGTCTGTTAAAAATTCATGGAGTTTTATTTTTTCGGGTTCGGGTTTTGGAAAATGTGTCAGGTTCCGGAAATTATTTGCAAAATTCAGTAAGCCCGAACTTTGTTCGTCAATGATGTGCAGGCCTTTTACCGTATCCTTAATAATTGCATCATTCAAATCCTTTGTTTTTTTTGCACTTTGTCGGTCTTCATGCGTTAAAAATTCTTTTAGTGTTTTGATGGATGAAGAAATCGGGCCGATGGAATTCATAATCTCATGATTTAAAACTCTAACCATTTTATACCAGGTTTCATATTCGTGCTTTTCGAGCTCAGTTTTAATATCTTTTACAGAGATTAGGATAAGATTCTCGTTTAAAAGTTTAAATTTTGTGGCTTGGATAGATAGTTGAGAGTAATTCCCATTGTGCTCAAAATTAACAAGTTCCTTTTTGAAAGGCTTAATAGTCTGAAATGTTTCAAATAAATGAGGGTAATTTGATTGTAAAAATTTACGACTAATTGATTGCTTGGCCTGAAGTAAGTTTCTTAATGCCGAATTGCTGAGTTTCACCTCTTTTTTTTCATTAAAAGCAATAAGCCCAAAATCGACATGCTCAACAACCTTTTTAAAAAAAGCTTCTTGTGCTTCATAACTGATTCGTTCGTCTGAAATTTTTACATTTAATTTTTCTAAAGAAGTTCTTAAATTATTATAGGATTTCCAATTTTGGATACTTTTGGGAAGCCAGGTAGTATCTTCATAATTGATTGAATCGAAAAAGATTGATAATTCGTTGTTTGTACTGTTTATTTTTCGAATAAGCAACCAGACTTGGATAAAAATCAATGCAATAAGATTTATATTAATTAGCAGATCTTTAACAATAAAGACAGAATATCCCAGAAGTATAGCCGTGAGGCTAATCAGGATTACCCGTATAATTATGTTTAAATAAAATTTATTCCTCAACATCGCCATCAAGATTTATTTTGTACTGTTTGATTTTACGATATAATGTTTGTCGGCCAATTTTTAGTTGGATGGCCGTTTTGCTTATATTTCCATTGTTCTTATGAAGGGTACTGGAAATGAGAATTTTTTCATTATCGGAAATGCTTTGTGGGTTTAAATTTGTATTCAGCTCATTTAAGTTCCTACTTTTTAGAAATAAGTCTTCCGGCCTGATAATTTCGGATTCACATAATATTATTGCCTTTTCAATGGTATGTTTTAATTCTCGGACATTGCCCGGCCATGGATATTGCTGTAATATTTCTATTGCTTCAGCATTAAATTTTATGCTATTTTTTTCATATTTGCGTTTGTACCGTTCCAGAAAATATTCGGCAAGTAAAGGAATATCCTCAATTCGTTCTCTGAGTGGAGGAATTATAAGTGTAATAGTATTTATTCGAAATTGTAAATCTTCTCTGAATAATTTTTCAGTCACCAGTTTTTCCAGGTCTTTATTTGTAGCACAGATTAAGCGGAAATCGACAGGGATTTGCTCATTGCTACCAACAGGGGTTACTTTTTTGTTTTGTAAAACATACAGGAGCTTTGATTGAAGTGAAACAGAAATATTCCCGATTTCGTCTAAAAAAAGAGTTCCGCCTGAAACGGTTTCAAATTTTCCAATACGATCTTCTTTGGCATCGGTGAATGATCCTTTTTTATGACCAAACAGTTCACTTTCGAAAATGGATTCATTCAGAGATCCAATGTCTACTTTTAAAAAATCATACTGTTTCTGTTTTGATCGTTTGTGGATTTCATAAGCCAGTACTTCTTTCCCTGTCCCGTTTTCTCCTTGAATAAGAATATTGACATCTGTTCCGGCCACTTTTTCAACTGTTTTAAATAAATGAGCAATTTGCTCGGATTTATATATAAATGAACTGTATTCGCTTTCTTTGCTTTCCTTTAAAACAATTTGCTTCTTTTTTAATGATTTTATTTCATCTCGTGATTTTTTTAACTCTAAAGCCGATTGAAGTGTCGCCAGTAATTTATGATTATCCCATGGTTTTAATACAAAATCGGTGGCTCCCTCCTTTATAACTTTAACAGCTAATTCAACGTCTCCATAAGCAGTGATTAGTATAATAACCATTGTAGGGTCTTCTTTCTGAATTTGTTTCATCCAAAAAATACCTTCATTACCGGTATTAATACTTGAAGTAAAATTCATGTCCAATAAAATAACATCAATGGGAACTGCCTTTATAAGCGCCAGGATTTGATCAGGCTTACTTAAGGTATAAACGCTTGTGAATTTGTACTTTAAAAATAACTCAAGCGAATTCAACACATTTTGGTTATCATCAACAATTAAGATATTTCCTTTGTTCATTATTTATACTTGATGTGATTATTTTTATTTGTTAAATATTAGGCTGGTTAAAAATAGTAAAATTTTAATTATTGACTGATAGTGATACAGTGCTGTATGATTATGGTACAATAAAGAAAATATTTTAATTGAATAAATAATATAATAGCTTGAAAAATAATCATATAAAAATTTGGTATAAATATTGACTACTTCAATATTATTCATTCAAAATACTCAGAACCATGTTTTATCATTATTTAAAAATAGCTTGTCGTTCCTTAATCAGAAATAGATATTTTACGGTTTTAAATATTATTGGCCTCTCAATGGGAGTTGCTGTTATCATTCTTATTCTGCTTTGGGTGCAGGATGAGTTAAGTTATGATAACTTTCATGAAAATCGCAAGGAGATATCCAGAATTTTAATGGCCAAAGATGATTTTGAGGGCCCAAGTATGATTTATCCACTGGCAGGTGTCATTAAAGAAGGCATTCCCGAAATATTGAATATCACACAGACTCGTTTTGTTGATCCCTTGTTAATAAACTATAACAACAAATCTTTTTACGAAAACAATGTTCTTGCAACGGATTCGGCTTTTCTTCAAATCTTTTCATTTCCATTACTGCATGGCAATATTAATGATGTATTAAAGGATCCCCAAAGTGTCGTTTTAACACAAGAAACTTCGGAAAAATATTTTGGGGATGAAGACCCGATGGGAAAGATATTAAAATTTGAAGGAAAATATAGTTTTAAAGTTACTGGGGTATTAAAAAATGTCCCTAAAAATTCACATCTGAAATTTAATATATTAGTTCCCCTGCAACCATTTATTGATGGGTCTTATGAAAATGTTGGTTATGGTACAGGCTGGGGTGATCCAAACTTTCAGGGATATATTTTATTGGGCAAGAATAGTAGCGATACGGTTGTTGCCAGAAAAATTACCCAGATCGCTCTAGAAAATAAAGCACCTCATGTTTATCGCTTGGGATATACCTTTAAAATCCAAAATCTTTCTCAAATTTATTTGTACCCAAAATCTTATTGGGATATTGCTAAAGGGGATATGAGAATGGTAATCATATTTTCATTGATTGCGGTTTTCATACTCATCATCGCCTGTTTTAATTTCATTAATCTTTCAACAGCTCTTGTTCATAAAAGGATGCGGTCGATTGGTTTCTATAAAATTATTGGGGCAAGCCGTTCACAATTAATTTTTCAATTATTGGGTGAATCATTTATCATCGCATTTCTCTCCCTGAATTTTGCTTTAATTATTGGCAGATTATTAATGCCAATTTTTAATGAAATTACGGGAAAGCAGCTTGAATTGAATATCGCAGATCCTCAATTGATAAGGTATATGCTTTTAATTTTACTTTTTACCGGTTTTGCAGCAGGCATTTACCCTTCTCTCATCCTTTCGCGTTTTAAACCTGTTGTTGCCCTTAAAGGTGAGTTTTCAAATTTAAAGAACTTAAAAGGAGGCCGTAAAGAGATATTACGAAAAACCTTGGTTGTGATGCAATTTATCATCTCTATTGCGTTAATTATTGGAACCATTGTTATTTATCGCCAATTCAATTATGCCATTTCCTCAAGCTGGAAATCCGGTAATGATTTTGTTATCCATCTTCCGGTGAAGGAAAATGCAGCCAGGGAATTTGATCAAATGAAATCTCGTTTACTTCAACACCCAAATATTGTATCTGTAGCCATGAAAGACTGTTTGCCTACAGAACTCAATAACAGTACGAGTGGTGTTTACTGGGATGGAAAGGGACCTGAACATGATAATGTGTGGATTGAAACTACGGCCGTTTCCTATGATTATTTTAAAACGGTTAATACTGATGTGGTTATGGGGCGAGACTTTTCTAAGGAATATGGAACAGACTCAATACATGGATTTATCATCGACGATGCTCTTATGAAAGTAACCGGCTACCATGATCCTATTGGACAAAATATAAAGTTGTATAGCTATCCCGGAAAAATAATCGGGGTGGTAAAAAATCAACTTTTTAAATCCATAAATAGTCCAAATAGACCAATGTTTTTTTATTTGATACCAAAAGGAATGGAAGCAGAAATGGCCTCCGATATATTGATCAGGGTAACTGGAATTGAACCTACTCATAAGGACAGCAATTTAAATCAATTGGTCGAATTTTTAGAAAAAGAATGGAAAGCGGTAAATAAAATAGCACCCTTTGAATATCATTTTCTGGACGAAACCATTAAGGCACAATATGCTAAAGAGCAGAACCTGGGGCGCTTGATCTCTTATTTTTCGGTTTTCACCATTTTTATTTCATGCCTGGGATTAATGGGCCTAGTGGCTGCAATCTCTCAATCCCGAACAAAAGAAATAGCCATTCGAAAAGTCAATGGTGCAAAAACCGAACAAATATTTTTTCTTTTATTAAAGGACTTTATGATATTGGTTTTTATAGCTACCGTTATAGCTTGTCCAATTGCATGGTATTTTATGAATGAATGGCTACAAAGTTACACTCTAAGGATTCAGTTGTCACCATGGATTTTTATATTTTCTTTTGGTATTCTTTCAATTATTTCGATTTTAACATTGGGAATTCAAACCTATCATGCGGCTTTACGAAATCCGGTTAAATCATTAAAGTATGAATAAATATTGCCAAGCATTAGAATTTCTATAATTTAAAAAAACAACATGGAAACAAAAAGAAAAATTAAGATGATTGGTATTTCAACACTATTTATTATTTCCGGTATTGCATTCGGACAAAACGATATCAAAACTAATAATACTTTGAGTGTTAATTCATCTTACCAGCACAATGATATTGATTTGGAAGGCAAGTGGCGGGCCGAGGGTCAATCGAAAATTATTTTGTCAGGCATTTTAAATACGAATATTGAACTTGGAAATTTATCATCAGAAGACCTTCGGGGCATGATCCGAACTTCTAAAAACGGGTTTAAAATTGAACGGGATGCCGGTATATTCTTCTTTGATAGAAAAAGCTCTGGCAGATTTTACTATCGCCCTAAAATGGAATATTTCAGTAAAATGAATGATTTAGGGTTTAAACTTTCAGCGAAAGAGGATAAGCCTTCAAGCTCATCTTTCTATCTCTATGCAGTTCACGATTTATCATACGAATATGCCATGAAATTGAAAGATGCAGGTTATGAAGGAATTTTATTAAATACACTACTCAAATTTCGTAGCACTGGAGTAAGTGTTGAATATATTAATGCAATGGCTGACGAAGGATTTAAAAATCTGTCTCCGGATGATTTAATTTTATTGAGCGTTCAAAAAATTCCAACTGAATATATTAGGTCTTTAGTCAGAATAGGTTATAAAAATCTTTCAATGGATGATTTAATTGTATTGCATGTTCAGAAAGTTCCAATCAATTTTATTAAAGATGTAATTGGTACCAGTAATTCACTCCCAACGGCTCACGAATTAACACTTATTTGGATGCATGGTAACAAGTCTTCTAAGTATAAACATCTTTTTTAAATAATTTTCTGTTAGAAGAAGCAGGAGATTTAAGCTAAGCGATTAAATCAATGTTTGATTTTTAAAATTTTAAAATGAATTGGGTTTGTTTCCCAGGGGTGGAATTAACTGAAATACTACCGTTATGCATCCGCATTATCTGGCGGGACAAACTTAAGCCTATTCCGGTTCCTTTTTCTTTGGTGGTATAAAAAGGAACAAAAATTTTGTCGATTTCATCTTTTGAAATGCCAATCCCATTGTCCTTAATTTGGATCAATACTTCATTTTTGTCAGTTCGATAGGCTTCAATAATGATCTGTCCATTATCAATTCCACTAAGCGCATCGATTGAATTTTTTATCAGATTTATAATCACCTGGGTGATTAGCTTTTCGTCCACCGTAAGGATTAATTCATTTGCTGAAATGGCTGAAATAAGTTTAATCCCTTTTAATTTTAGCTCCTCACTAAATAAAATATTGATGCTGTCAAAAAGTGCGCTTACCTCCACTTTTTCGAAAACCGGTAATGGGATTTTTGTAAGGTTTCGGTAAGATTCAACAAATTTTAACAATCCCTGATTACGCTTATCGATGGCATTCAGTCCTTCCAAAGCTTTTTCAATGGTTTCGGAGGAAAGCTGATCGATGGCTTTGGCTTTTTTATTGTAGGATAGTAGCCTGATGATGGTATTGGTCAGTGAATGGATGGGCGTAATCGAATTCATGATTTCATGCCTCATAACTTTAATCAGCTTTTGCCAGGCATCCAGTTCTTCATTTTCAAGTTCGGTACTAATGTTTTGAAAGGAATACAAACGCAAATGTTTCTCCTGGTTTTTAAAGCAACTACAACTGATGTTCAACATCAACATTTCCGAACCAACCTTTAACTTAAATAAACTTTGTTCATTATTTTTTAAACTATTGAGTTGTGCAACGAATTCCGGATATAGTTCCCGAAGCTGATTAATCGTTCTGATGTTTTCAATGTTTAATAACTCACGGGCAGCTTTATTCATCAGATCAATTTTTCCATGCTCATCAAACGAAATAATAGAGGTACCAATAATTTCGAGGGTTTGTAAGAAATACAGATGTTCTCCTTCCTTTTCAAGTTTTGAATCGGCGATTAACTGGATGATTTCATTATAAAGTTGGTTTAATTTTTCATTCGAGTCATTGGTATTTATTTTTTCGAAACGCTCCATCAATCCCTGGTTCTTGATTAGTTCCATGAAACGGGCAAATCGTCGATTGGCGTTTTTGATATAATTTGTCAGCCAAAAAATTTGCAGGATAAATAAGCCAAGAAAGGTAAATCTGGCTATTTGCAGATGTTCCTGATATAATGACCATGAAAACAATATACTAGTTAACCCAATCAAAATTATCCTGAAAACAATCCGAAAGTTGAATTGATTATAGACCATATTTTTTAAGTTTATTATACAAGGTTTTACGGCTGATCCCTAACTCATTAGCTGCCGAAGAATAATTACCTTTTGCTTTATTGATGGCTTTCAGGATGAGTTGTTTTTCGTTGTTTTCAAGATTTAATGAATCATTAGAACCTGAAAATTGTCCTGATAAAGCAGATTCATTGACATTAAAAACTTCAAGATCATTTAAAATTATCGCCTTTTCAATGAGGTGTTCAAATTCCCGAATATTCCCGGGCCATGAATATTTCTGCAAATTCTGGATATGCTTTTTTGTGTAATTTAATGAAGGCATCTTGTATTTTGACGAATATTTTTTCATGAACAAATCGAGCAAAGGTGGTATATCTTCAGTTCGCATCCGCAAAGGCGGGATTTCTATTTGGATGGTATTGATGCGATATAACAAATCTTCACGGAATTCAGAATTCCTGGCCATCTCGTACAAAGGCTTGTTTGTTGCAGTGATCAAACGAGTGTCAATGGGGATATTCCTGTTATCGCCAATTCGGGTCACTTGTTTGTTCTGAATTACCGATAACAATTTCGATTGTTGGTTTAAAGAAATATTCCCAATTTCATCTAAAAACAAAGTTCCTTCTGATGCGACCTCCATTCGGCCCGTCCGATCTTCTTTTGCGTCGGTAAAAGAACCTTTTTTATGTCCGAATAATTCGCTTTCGAACAATGATTCGCTTAATGAGGCTAAATCAACCTTAACAAATAATTCCTTCGACCGGTTCGAAATTTTATGAATTTCCCGCGCGATAAGCTCCTTGCCTGTGCCATTCTCACCCAGAATCAGAATGTTGGCATCGGTAGTTGCAACTTTTCGGATGGTCTCCCAAACGGTTTTCATCGCTGTTGATTCACCAAAAAATAAAGGTTGTTCATCAGCTACCGATTGAGAGATATGTGCTTGTTTTGCCTTCAGTTTTTGGATCTCCATGCGCGAACTGCGAAGTTTATATGCCGATAAAACCGTTGCCAAAAGCTTTTCATCAACCCAGGGTTTTTGGATGAAATCGGTGGCTCCTTCTTTGATGGCCCTTACCGATAATTCGATATCACCATAAGCTGTAATAAAGATGATGATGGCTTCTTTATCCATCTTTAAAATTTCACGCATCCAGAATATGCCTTCGTTTCCGGTACTTTTCCCGGTCGAAAAATTCATGTCGATGATAAATAAATCGAACGAATTTTGTTTTAGTAATGAAGGTATCAGATTTGGATTTTTTTCGGTCACAATATCAAACTGTTCTCCTAAAAAAAGTTTTAGGGCAAGCAGAATTTCTTCATTATCATCAACAATTAATATTTTTCCTTTTCTCATGTTCGCTCTAAAATATTCACAAATATAGGATTGATTTTTATAAATGAGTAAAAATTACCCTGAAAGTGTGAAAAAATTACCCATTTTAAAAAATGTATAACTTTGTATTAATCTCTATTTCAGCTTAATGTATGTTTGGCATGTCAATTGACAATAGCTACTCAAATAATTGTTAAATTCATGCATTGAGCTTGCTAAAAAAAAATAGCCATGATCAAGAACTACCTAAAAATAGCAATAAGAAACCTGAAGCGAAATATAACGATTTCAACCATAAATATTTTGGGTCTGACATTAGGGCTTTCCATAGCTTCATTAATCGGCTTATATGTCCAGAATGAATTGACGTATGACTCTTTTCATAAAGATGCCAAGTATATTTACCGGATTTACCAGGTAATGGAGTTTGGAAAATCCAGAGCAGAAGGTCCTGAGGTTAATGCACCTTTGGGCCCCTATATGGTTAATCATTATCCTAAAGTAATAAACCAAACACGCGTTTCAAGAAACAATAATTTTAAGTTAATAATAGGCGAAGGGTCTTTTGAAGAGAAGTATATTTATGCTGAACCCAGTTTCTTTGAGATCTTTTCTTATCATTTTATTTTTGGTGATTCAAAAACTGCCTTGGTTGATCCATTTTCATTAGTGCTGAGTAAAAAAATGGCTGAGAAATTGTATGGCAATATTAATCCTGTTGGTTCAGTGATAAAAGATGAAAATGGAAAATCATACAAAATTACAGGGGTAATAGAAAATGTGCCTGAAAATTCTCATCTGAAATTTGATATTATTAGTTCATTCGCCACTCAATACTCACTTAACGAAGGGAAAAACAATATTGATGGTTGGGGCTTATTAGATTATAAAACCTATTCAACATATATCAAATTAGCTAAAGATTTTTCGCCGGAAGAATTAAACGAAGGATTCGAAAATATTTCGAAAACTTATCTGTCAGACAATCCAATGTTTACCTTCAAATTCAGGCTTCATGAGTTGGAAAAGATCTATTTGTATTATGGTGGAGAAGGCAATAGGCCAAGGGTCATTCTCTTTAGTATTATTGGGTTTTTTGTGCTCATTATAGCTTGTATCAATTACATGAATTTAAATACGGCAGATGCACTTAAACGGCTCAAAGAAATAGGTATGAGAAAAGTCTTAGGTGCAAACCGTAAACAATTGATTAGGCAATTTTTGACTGAATCCATACTACTAAGTATTATCGCATTATTTTTAGCGCTGACATTAGCCGAAATTCTATTACCGATGTTTAATTCTGTATTACAAAAGAACCTGCAGTTTGCTTATGCTGGCAATTGGAAACTTACTGTTTCTTTCATATTAATGGCGATTGTAACAGGGGTTTTGGCAGGTTCTTATCCGGCATTTTATTTATCATCAATCAAACCGGCAAATGCATTAAAAGGAAAATTTGTGTTTGGATCGGGACATGCCTTTTTCAGGAATGCACTGGTCGTTTTTCAATTTGCAATCACAACTTTTCTGATCTGTTGTACCGGAATTATTTATATGCAAATCAGGCATACGAATAAAGCAGATTTAGGTTTTAACAAGGATAATATTATTACCCTCCGTTTATTTCCTAAAAACAACAATACTAATATTGTAAAACGAACAGATGACTTATATAATAGCGCTTTGCTAATTAAAAATGAACTATTACAATTCCCTGAAGTATCTGATGTGACTGTCGCATCAGGTTTTCCTTTTGGCTCATTGGGATATGATCGGTACAATTGCGATGACTTTGAAAAGCCAATGTTAGCAGCAACTTATTTTGTCGAAGCAAATTATGTGAGTTTGCTTGAATTTAAATTGATAAAAGGTCGGGACTTTTCAGATGAGGGCACTTTAGAAAATAACAGTGCTTTAATTAATGAAGCTTTTGTAAAAGAAGCAGGCTGGGTAGATCCTATCGGGAAGACATTTAC
The DNA here is from genome assembly GCA_018816945.1 of Bacteroidota bacterium. Classification (NCBI taxonomy): domain Bacteria; kingdom Pseudomonadati; phylum Bacteroidota; species Bacteroidota bacterium. The sequence goes on from JAHIVC010000099.1 coordinate 453,435, forward strand.
ACCAGGTAATGAAGCAACTAAAATATTCAGAGTGGTTGGTGTTGTTAAGGACTTTCATCAGAGACCATTTTATGATAAAATATTACCAACTTGTATAATTTATAATATTAACACAGATTATATAAATAACATTGGAATTAAAGTGAACGCCGGAAATATTCCTCAGATTCGGGAAAAAATAGAACAACTAGGCGATGAATTGAATCTTCCTTACAATGTTAATTTTTCCTTTATCGATCAAGATGTCAAAGATGAGTATGAAGAGGAATATCGTACAGGTAAAATGTTTACAAATTTTGCCATCCTTGCTATTATAATTGCCTCAATGGGGTTATACGGACTTGCTTTGTTTATCAGTCGCCAGAAGACAAAAGAAATTGGGGTAAGAAAAGTTTTTGGCGGAAGTGTAAGTGAAATTATTCTTATTCTTTCAAAAAATTTCATAAAACTTATTATTATTTCTGCAGCAATTAGTATTCCGGTGGCCTGGTATTATATGGATAAATGGTTACAATCATTCGTTTATCAGGTGGAAAATAGATGGATTGTATTTGTGTTGGCGACAATTTTATCCATTGTTATTGCCACCGCGACCATCTTTTATCAATCCTACAAAGCTGCTGCTGCTAATCCGGTCGATTCACTTAAGTATGAGTAATAATTTTGTTATGAAGCGGTTAATTTATGTGTTCTTTTTTTTGCCGGGAATTGTGTTTGGCCAACAAAATATAACAGGCATTGTTTCTGATGCTAAAACAAAACAAGCCATACCACTTGCAACCGTTTATATAAATGGAACAACTGTTGGAACGACTACGGATAACGAGGGGGGATTTTCAATTTCAGTTAAGAGCATCCCATGCCAGATCGTAATTAGTCATATTGGTTATGAGCCAAAAGTTTTATCTGTCGAAAATCTCAAGGAAACTCATAAAAAAGTTGAATTATTTCAAAGGTTAGTGCAGATGGATGAAGTAAATGTGAAAGGTAAAAACTTGAGAACAAAAAATATCAACGAATTTAAAATGTGGTTTTTGGGGTTTGATGATTGGGGTAAGAATGCCATATTGCTAAACGATGAGGTTCTTTCTTTTAGCAGGGATCGGAAAAAATGGGGGATGAAAATAATTCCTGAAATTCAGGATGGGAAAAGTATTTTTTTAAGTGACAAAAGCTGGGTTTCCGGCGATGTTGAGTGGGCCAAAGATAGCTCCGAAATATTTATGAATAGAGCAATCAATCTTAAAGCAAGTGCTAAGGAACCTTTAAAAGTTAATTTGCCACTTTTAGGTTATACATTGCAAATTGAGCTGGTTGATTTCATCGTTCAATATGCATCTGAAAGTGGAGGTCTTCAAACTTACTTTTTGGGCTATTATTATTTTATTCCCAATAAAACAGAACGAGAAAAGGACCTGAAAAAATTTGAGAAAAACAGGCAAAAAGCCTATTTTAATTCAAGTCAGCATTTTTGCAGATCACTTTACGACAAAAAACTAAAGGAAAATGGGTATCAGCTTTTTGAGCAACTTATTGATAGCACCTCAAAACAAAAATCATACAAGGAATTTATAATTGATGAATATCTGAATTATCCCGAAAAAGATGAACTGCAAATTAGGGGCTTGAATAATAAGCATTTTTATCTCTTTTACAATGGTAATTCAAAAGGAGAGCCAAAAGATTTAACTACCCAAAAACCGAATGTGCCGGTTCAATCGGAGATTTATTTTTTAAGCGATACCTGTAATATCAGTAGAAATGGGATCATTCCCAATAGCAATATTATTTTCGGAGGTGCCATTTCAGAAAAGAAAGTGGGATCAATGTTACCCGAAGATTACAAAATTGGAACATCGAAATAATGAATACTTAAACATAGTCTCTCTTCAAATTGATCTTATTCGAAAAACTTTCAAGTTAAATATTTGAAGGATCGTTGCATTGATTTACAACCATTTTAGATATAAACATGAATTCTCATCAATATATGCATCACAATTGATACTACAGAAGTCTTTATTCGTGGTTTATTTTACTCTGTACATCGAAATTATTGGTTTACAAGGATTTTAAGCTGATTATTTAACAGTTTCTTAAAAGTTTTCGACAAAATAATTGTCTAATTTTGTCATTATCTGGATGAAAGTGTATATATAAATGATGAGGATAGGAAGATTCGTTATCATGTAACTTGCATCAAAAGGTAAAACTGAATTATTTTATTTCAATTATATCACTTTTATGAATAAAAATGTTAAACGTGGATTAACAATCCTAATAGTAATATTAATAGTTGGGATTATTGTATACCCCAAAATAAAACCACTTTTAAATGCAAAAACTGGAGATTCAGGAAATCCTATGCGAGGTACTGGTCGACAGATACTGAACGTCAGTGGTTATTTGATAAAGCCCCAGCAACTGAGCGAACTGGTCAAAACGACAGGGACTTTGCGACCTGATGAAGAAGTCGATATGGCTTTCGAAACATCTGGTAAAATTGTTAGCCTCATGTTCACAGAAGGAACGAGAGTTAAAAAAGGTGATTTACTTGCGAAAATAAATGATAAGCCTTTACAGGCACAATTACAAAAATTGCAGGCGACCAAGAAACTAGTTGAAGCAAAAGAATTCAGGCAGCGAAGCTTGCTCGATAAAGATGCCATTAGCCAGGAAAGTTATGATCAGATTGTGACCGAACTCCAAACTATTTCAGCAGATATAAACCTAATCAATGCCCGAATTTCTGAAACTGAACTTCGAGCTCCATTTGACGGAATTATTGGTTTGCGTTATTTAAGCGAGGGAGCTTATGCGAATTCATCTACAAAAATTGCAAAGCTTATTAAAATTACTCCATTAAAAGTTGAATTTTCAATCCCTGGTAAATATGCTCAGGAAATAAAAATTGGTTATCCAATAACTTTCAAGGTAAACAACAATATTTATGATGCATCTGTTTATGCTGTTGATCCTAAAATTGATATTGAGACCAGAACACTGGTGCTCCGAGCGCTATATCCAAATAAAAATGAAGAACTTAAATCCGGAAACTTTGCTGAAATCACATTGCAGATGTCAAAAATTGAGGATGCAATTTCAATTCCTACTGAAGCCTTGATTCCTGAAATGGACGGTGAAAAAGTATTTGTTTACAGATCGGGAAAAGCAAAATCAATAAAAGTTGATATTGGGCTAAGAACGGCTGCGGAGATACAGATAACTAGTGGCCTCAAATTTGGCGATACTTTATTAACAACAGGAATACTGCAACTAAGAGAAAACCTCCCTATAGTTCTGGATACACTCTTGAATAAAAATTAAAACTATGAGTCTTTCATCAGTCAGTATAAAAAGACCCGTTCTAGCAACGGTAATGGCATTGGTAATTTTACTGTTCGGATTTGTCGGTTTGACCTATTTGGGTGTTCGTGAATTCCCAAGTGTTGATCCGGCGATTATATCGGTAAGTACCTCATACCCGGGAGCAAATTCGGATGTTATCGAAACTCAGATTACAGAACCACTTGAACAATCTATCAATGGAATACCCGGGGTTCGTTCACTTACTAGTTCAAGTAGCCAGGGAAATAGTAGAATAACGGTTGAGTTTGAACTATCCGTGGATATGGAAACTGCTGCTAACGATGTAAGGGATAAGGTTTCTCAGGCCATGAGAATGTTACCACGCGATTGTGATCCATCTACAGTATCCAAAGCAGATGCAGATTCAAGTCCGATCATGTTTATAACCGTTGGCAGCAAAAAGAGATCACTACTTGAGATTTCAGAAGTTGCAGAATTAACCCTGAAAGAACAACTTCAAACAATATCCGGGGTTTCCAGTGTAATGGTTTGGGGCCAGAAAAGATATGCCATGCGATTATGGCTCGATCCTGTTAAACTTGCCGGATATAAACTCACCCCTCTGGATGTAAGAAATGCAATCAATCGCGAAAATGTTGAATTGCCTTCCGGGTCCATTGAAGGTGATAATACACAGTTGACCATTCGCACCTTAGGATTAATGACTACACCCAAGGAATTTAACGATTTGATTATTAAACAATCAGGCGATCAGATTGTTCGTTTTCAAGATATAGGCCGTGCTGAATTAGGACCTGAGGATTTAAGAGGAATCCTTAAACGGGATGGCATTCCGATGGTTGGTTGTGCCATTGTACCCCAACCGGGTTCTAACCATATTGATATTGTTGATGAAGTATATCGTCGACTCGACTATATCAAAAAGGATTTAGCAGAAGATGTTGAAGTAAAAATCGGATTTGATAATACCCAATATATTCGCTCCTCAATAAAAGAGGTAAAAGACACTATTTATATTGCTTTCGTTCTGGTTGTTATTATTATTTATTTCTTTTTGCGTAGCTGGCGTGCAACCTTAATCCCGATTTTAGTAATTCCCGTTTCATTGATTGGATCTTTCTTCATCATGTATCTTGCAGGGTTTACAATAAATGTTTTAACTCTTCTTGCCATTGTTCTTGCAATTGGTATAGTTGTGGATGATGCCATCGTTGTGATGGAGAATATTTATGTAAAAGTTGAGGAAGGAATGAGCCCACTTGAGGCTGGTTTGCAAGGATCAAAAGAAATTCATTTTGCCATTATTGCAACCACCATTACCCTTATTTCAGTGTTTTTCCCGATTGTGTTTTTAGAAGGTTTAACCGGAAGGCTTTTTAGGGAATTTAGTATAGTGATGGCTGGTGCTATTGGGATTTCAGCCTTCCTTGCATTATCGCTTACCCCGATGGTATCAACAAAATTATTAAAAAGAGAGACTAAACATAGCTGGTTTTTCCGAAAAACAGAACGTTTCTTTGATAATCTTAATGCCGGATACAAAAGAAGCCTGAATAAATTTTTGGAAAGACGTTGGATTTCATTCTTAATTGTAGGTGCTTCCTTTGGTCTGATTATTTTTCTTTGGAAAGTTATTCCGGCTGAAATGGCTCCTCTTGAGGACCGTTCGCAGCTTTCAGTAAATACTTCTGCGTTTGAAGGCGCAACTTATGAATTCATGCTTGCATATACTGATGATATTGAGAAAGCAGTTATTGAGGAGGTTCCTGAGTTGGATGGAATTACCAATATGATTAGAGGTGGTGGTTCGGGGAATATTACGGTGATGTTGCCAAAACCGGATAAAAGAGAACGTTCTCAGCAAAAAATAGCAGAAGACTTGGCTGAGGTACTCAGAACAAAAACCAAGGCGAGAGCCTTTGTCAATCAACAATCTACTTTTGGTGGAAGACGTTCCGGACGACCAGTCCAGTATGTTCTTCAGGCAACATCAATTGAAAAACTGAGGGATATCATTCCTCCTTTTATGGCTAAAGTAATGGACAATCCAACTTTCCAACAAGGGGATGTTAATCTCAAGTTTACCAAGCCTGAATTGAGGATACACATCAATCGTGAAAAAGCAACATCTTTGGGCGTTTCTACTCAAAATATTGGGCAAACCCTTCAATTAGCATTAAGTGGTCAGCGATTTGGTTATTTCTTTATGAATGGGAAACAGTATCAGATATTGGGCGAACTTGAACGAAATGACCGAAACAAACCATTAGATCTCCAATCATTATATGTAAGAAATAATGCTGGCGATATGATCCAGTTTGATAATCTCGTTACTTTTTCTGAAGAAACGGCTCCTCCCCAACTCTATCGTTATAATCGATTTGTAGCCGCAACGATATCGACAGGTTTGGCTAAAGGAAAAACCATTAGTGAGGGTCTGGAAGAGATGGATAAAATTGCTGCTGAAGTGCTTGATGATACTTTCAGGACCGCTCTGGCCGGAGATTCGAAAGATTTTAGAGAGAGTTCGTCGAGTTTGATGTTTGCTTTCGTACTAGCGTTAATCTTAATATTCTTGGTTCTTGCTGCTCAATTTGAAAGTTTTAAAGATCCACTAATTGTGATGATGACTGTGCCATTAGCGCTTACAGGTGCCTTGATTTTTATGTGGTACTTCAATATAACCATGAATATTTTTAGCCAAATCGGGATTATCATGTTGATTGGTCTGGTTTCAAAAAATGGTATTCTAATTGTTGAGTTTGCCAACCAACGAAAACAAGCCGGGATGTCGAAGATAGAAGCTATCAAGTTTGCTTCTGCTTCACGTTTCAGGCCTATTTTGATGACCAGTATGGCTACGATATTAGGTATTGCTCCTCTGGCGCTTGGATTTGGTGAAGGAGCCCAAAGTCGTGTTGCAATGGGAACTGCTGTAATTGGTGGATTATTAATTTCTACTTTTTTAACGCTTTATGTAGTCCCGGCTATTTACACATTTATTTCTAGTGAAACAAAAAAGTCTAAAAATGAGATTAATCTATCTTAGTTTATTAATAATTTCGTCCTTTTCTGCGATTAATGCTCAAACTGTATATGGGCTAAAAGATTGCATTGGAATCGGGTTAGAAAGAAATTTTTCTTTACGTGTTGCCCGTAATAGCGAAACTATTACAAAAAATAATAATACAAGGGGGAATGCAGGCTATTTGCCAACATTGGATTTTAGCAGCAGATATAGTGGGACTCTCAACAATACAACTTCAAATCCGGTTGAAGGGGAACAAACAAAAACAAAGGGTATAAATAATACGACTACAAATGCTGCATTAGCTATGGGTTGGACTATTTTCGATGGGTTCAATGTTCAAACCACATATAAAAAGCTGGGTGAATTGGAACAACTCGGGGCTTTAAATACTCAAATGTCAGCAGAAAACTTGATTGCCAATATTATTTCTGGATATTATAATTATATCCAGCAGGTTCAGATGCTGAACAACATGAAGTACGCGATGGAACTTTCAAAAGAACGTTTAAGGATTGATGAGGAAAGATACCTTCTAGGTTCCAGTTCAAAACTACAGGTTTTGCAATCGCGTGTTTATTTAAATGCCGACAGTTCAAAACTTTCTAAACAATTTGAGATAGTAAGAACAGTCCAAATTGGATTAAACGAACTTATGGCCGTTGAGGATTTAGGCACTGAATTTATAACAAAAGATGCCTCTATTGAAGTAATACAACTGTTTATGTACGAAAAATTGTTAGAAGAAACTCTGATGCGCAATACCAGTCTTTTAATTGCATCGAAAAATAAGGTAGTTTCTGAATATGATTATAAGCTGATAGAATCAAGGTCATATCCATATCTGAATTTATCATCCGGATATAGTTATAATTTGAATACTTATTCAAATAGCACAAATAAGAATCAAATTACCAATGGTATGAATTATGGTTTGACACTTGGGTTGAATTTGTTTGATGGATTTAATCAGAGAAGAAGCTTGAATAACTCTTCGATAGAAATTCAAAATAAAGAATTGAAGTATGCAGAAGTTGAGCAGGGTGTAAAAGCTGATCTGATTAGTATTTACAATGCCTATATTAATAATCTGAGACTTATAAATTTAGAAGAGCAAAACGTTCAAACCGCTTCCGAGAATCTTGATATCGCATTGGAAAGTTATAAGCTTGGAAGTCTTTCAGGACTAGAGCTTCGTGAGGTTCAGAAGAGCCTTCTGGATGCTAAGGACAGATTATTTTCTATTCATTATCAGGCTAAACTTGCGGAGATCTCATTACAACTCATTTCTGGTAATATTATGGCTTATTACGAATAAGCCAGTTTTCTGATCGTATAAGGGACGCCATCCGCCAATTGGCGGATGGCGTCCCTTTTTTTCTGATCAATTTGGCATTTTGATACATCCCGCTAATGCATGATACTTAATTCCCAATTTATTTCACACCCTGAGTGTCCCGATTTTTATCGGGACATATCGAAGGGTGCTTTTAATTCCCTTTCCGAAACCCTATTTCATCTAAAATAATTATGGCTTTTGTGGTTTTATTGAAAATAAATTTGATCTGCTCCAGATTTTCAATTGAGATTTCTGGATTTTTTAATTTAAATAATTCCATCGGTATAGTAACAGTTTGCAATACTGGTTCGCTGGATTTGCCAAATTCCTTCTCAAATTTTTTGTACCTGGTATATACGATCTCAAGAGGAGGCATGATTGAAATAATTTCGGAAACCGGAATTGATGAAACATGGCCATCTGTATCTCTTAACTCAATCGTGAAATCGACAGGAATTTTAGCCTTGTCTTTTTCATCATCTTTCTTTTTATCCGTTTTCTTGTCATTTTTCTCATCCTTGTTTTTGTTCACATTTTTATTTTTGTCCTGGTTCTCATTGGTATTCTCATTCTCCTTTTCAGCTTCATCACTGTTGTTCTCATCATTGAACGACCAGTTTTCTTTTTCTTCGGCTGTATCCAAACTATCATGTTTAGGCACTTTTTCATCAAGCTGGGCAACAGAAAATATCATTGTTAAATCTGAACTCTTCAATATTTCGAGTTGAGCTGTTTTCGGTAATTTTAATGAATAAAAAGGATAAGTTTTGTTTGAATCGCAAGCATTTGGCTCTTGTATAGTATCCGTTTCAAGAACGATTGAGCTTGAATCAGAATTGATAGAATCCTTTTTAATTTCAGGGTTTTCCCAGCCCAGAAATACGGTTTTATTTTGACGAAGCCCGCTTCCTTTCCTGAAACCAAGATCTTTCTCTTTCCAAATCCTTAATTCTTCACCCAGAAGTCCGCCACCCTTCATGGTTGTTGTGGTTACATCGATGTCTTCATCATAGTCAGCAATAATCGTTGTTTCTGAATCCTCAAAACGATTAATGTAAAGCGTTTCAGGCAACCACTTTTCGGCATTGCGGTAATCTTTAAATATTGGGAGGTACGACTGATTTCCTTTTAAGGTCATTTCCAGAAAGGCACCCATGTAAACCTTGGCAATTTGCCTTTGTTGTTCTCCTTCTAGCAATGCTTTGGTGTTCAGGATCAATGCGCCTGGCATGCCACTATCATGATTTCCCCAAACGGTGTTGAATTGCCCGTGATTGGCCCGGTAGATGTAAATCGAAGTTTTGAATTTATAAGTCCCATCATCAAATTTTATTCTCTTAAATTGCTTGTCACCTGAAAAGGAAGAAACATCCGAATCATGAGATCCATGAAAGAGTAAATAGTTAATGTTTTTAAGTGGAGTAGGTTGATCTGATGGTTGATACTGTCCATCAACAGGTGCAATGGCAATAATTGATTTAATGTTAAAATTGAAATCGAATTTAACCTTCGCATCATCCGGATAATGAGATAAATTATTAAATGAGGCAGCAATAGCAACAGCTTCTCCACCTCTCGAATGTCCGATCAACGAAATATTATCCATATCAACCTTGTCATAGAAGGGATTTTCCGGATTTTTTACCCATTCTCTCCAAACCGATAAATGCTTCAGTAGAACCCAACCCCGTGCATCGCTTTCGGTTTTATAGTTTTGGGTCCAATCGCCATTTAAAAAGTTTTCATCCACCGAAACAAATATATAGCCCTTACTTGCTAAAAATTCGCCCAAATAGGCATAGCCCGGATCGGAATATTCGCGCATACTATGGTTCCCATGTACGATCAAAACCAAGGGGAATTTCCCTTCTGCATCCGGAAACCAGATCCTTCCGTTAATTGGGAATTTGGTTCGGTTGAACCCCCAGAATTTCAACCTAAGTTTATTAAATCGTCCACTCAATTTATTTACAAATGGTTTGGCATTTACACTTTCCGTAATGATTTGGGCCTCCTTTCCGAAAATATCCCGTCTATCTTTTCCGCTTCCATAACTGGTGGTTTTTACCTCATATTCTCCATTGAGTGAAGGATTGGCAACGTTTTGAAGTTCCCTTGACTGATATTTGTATTTATCAACTTTAATAAGACCTTTTTCGGTACCTGTTTTTCCGATCCAAATAATAAAAACAACAATGCTTGCAAAAGAAATAAGAAAAGCTACAAGGACAAACACTTTACTTAGTACTTTGATTTTTCTAAAACCGCCAAAGAAAAATGCATAAATTGAACCTCCCAAAAGGGCAAAAGACAAATACACCCATACAATGAATGGAAGTGCATTCACTGAAGATTCTGAAAAAAGTATCAGTGTAATAAATCCTGCGATAAATAAACCGCCATATTTTATTGGTATTTTTGATACAATTTTTAAAACGAACCTGATACCTAAAGTTAGAAGTGCCAGGCAAAGCGCACCAATTACAATTCCGATGGTAATGTCAAAAAGAATCCCTACACCTGATTTAAGGGTAATTGCAGCCAGATATCCCAGATAAACAATAATTGCGAAAAATATGGACGCGACTGCACCCTTTTGCGTGTTCAATGATGGTCCATTCTTGACCAGCCATTTTTGAAATTTTGTAAAAATTCGTTTAATAAAACTCCAAAATTTCTTAGCTATTTTCCTGATTTTTTTAAAAAGTTTACGAACGCTTTGCATATTGAGATTTTTTTAATTGCTATAAATTTAACGATTTAGAACTTAAGCGTGAATGTACTTCCAACATCTTTTTTTGATTCGACCGAAATGGAGCCTTTGTGCAATCGCATGATTTGGCGAGAAAAACTCAACCCAATCCCGCTTCCTTTTTCTTTAGTGGAGAAAAATGGGATAAAAATCTGGTCGATGATTTCATCATCAATTCCTTGTCCGTTATCGGTTACTGTGATGATGGTATTTTGTTCTTTAAGTTTAGCGCTTAAAATAATTTTGGCTGGTTCAGTTTTCGATGTAAAATATATGGAATTGTTGATCAGGTTAATAAGCACTTGTTCAATTAGTTTTTGATCGGCAAGAATTTTCAAATCATTTTCCACAAAAGCCTTGAATTGTATGTTTTTTTGATTGAATTCTTCTGCAAAAAGAGTTTCCATAGTTTCAAAAAGCTGACTGATTTTTAGTTCTTTAAATTGAGGAGCAGGAATTTGCATCGACGAGCGGTAATCTTCTACAAATGATGACAGGCCTTTACTTCGGCTTTGAATAACCTTCAGCCCTTGAAGTAAATCTTTGAAGTTTTCCTTCCCAAATCCTGAAGATTGATTCTTGTTTCTTTCAATATTATTGATTAACCCGGAAGAAAGTAAAGTAATAGGACTAACCGAATTTAAAATCTCATGTGTCATTACCCTAATCAATCCTTGCCAGGCTTCCATTTCGCCTTGTTCTATTTCATTCCGGATATCCTGGATGGACACAAGTATAATGGTTTTTTTATCGATTTTGAAATTTGTGGCATGAAAAGATAATTGCTTTAAATCGTGGCCAATTTTAAGTTTTATAAGTTCAGGCGTATTTGGCTTAAGCTTTTTTAAAGTTTCATCAAATCCGGATTTAATTTTATTTAATGCCTCGATGTTTATAAATACCGGAAGACCTAGCAATTCATTGGCAGCCTTGTTGCATAGATGGATATGACCATTTTCGTCAAAGGCAATAATTCCAACCCCAATGTGCTGGATGGTTGCCTGAAAAAATTGATATTCAGTTTCTTTTTCAGCCTTAATTTTACCAAAGGCATTAATTACCTCTTCGAAACTTTGATAAAGCTCGTTAAACGGACTTTTAGCATCTTTATTAAACTTTATCGTTGTATCGCTATATTTGATGGATTGAAGAAAACGGTTCAATTCACGATTGATTTTCTGAACGTATCTGATTAATAATATAATTTGAATAAACCATAATAGGATTAACGAATACCTTGTAATTAACATGTATTCCATCGAATAAGTCCAAACAAATAAACTGGTATTGAATCCGATCAAAACTACCTGTAGGATGATCGAAAAGTTAAAACGATTAAAGGTCATATTTTTTCATTTTATCGTAAAGAGTAGAGCGGTTAATACCAAGTTCTTTTGCCGTGAGGCTCATATTTCCTTTAAATTTTTGAATCGCTTTTAAAATTATTTGCTTTTCATTTTCAGCCAAATTCAGAGATTCAACATCCATGTTTTTAGAAGTTGTTTTCCCACTAAATGATAAATCGTTGGCCATAATCTGTTCCGCTTCTGTCATAATTACTGCCTTTTCAATGGTATGCTGAAGCTCTCTGATATTTCCGAACCAGGAATGTTTTTTCAATTTTTCAATGGCTGCTTTGCTGATCGAAATTGGTTTATTTTTATATTTCTGCGCATAGAGGTTTAGAAAATGGAGGGTCAAGTTTTCTATATCAGCGGAACGTTCGCGTAAAGGCGGAATCTCAATTTGAATGGTATTGATGCGATACAGCAAATCTTCGCGAAAGCTATTTTCGTCAAGCATTTTATAGAGGTCCTTGTTGGTGGCACAAATAAGACGGATATCAATCGGAATTGTTACAGATGATCCCACCCTTGTAATTTCCCGGTTTTGAATAACCGAAAGCAATTTGGATTGCAGATGAAGCGGTAAGTTACCGATTTCATCCAAAAACAAGGTCCCTCCGGATGCAATTTCAAATCTCCCCGTCCTGTCTTCATTTGCATCTGTAAACGCACCTTTTATATGTCCAAATAATTCTGATTCGAATAAACTTTCGCTAATAGCTCCCAAATCAATACTCACGAAAATCCCGTCTTTTCTTTTTGAAAGTTGATGAATTTCACGGGCGATTACTTCCTTGCCTGTGCCGTTTTCACCTAAAAGTAAAATGCTTGCTTCGGTTGCCGAAATTTTTTTAATGGTTTCGATTACTTTCAGCGTTGAGGGAGAGGACCCATGAATAAAATGAAACTTTTCTTGAATGCCTTCGGTCAGGTGCTTTTGTTTTGATTTTAACTGACTGATTTCCTGTTTTGATCTTCGCAATTTATAGGCTGCCATCACCGTGGATAGAATTTTCTTTTCATCCCAAGATTTTTGGATGAAATCAGCAGCACCTTCTTTTATGGCTTTTACCGCTAATTCAACATCGCTATATGCAGTAATGAAAACGATGCAGGCATTCGAATCAATTTTTAAGATTTCATTCATCCAGAAAAAGCCCTCGTTCCCAGAATTAATTCCAGCCGAAAAATTCATATCCAAAAGGATAATATCAAAATTATCTTTAACTAAAACAGGGATCAGATTTGGATTTTTTTCCGTTACAATTTTTGAAAAATGAGGAGCCAGAAAAACCTTCAGTGCCAATAACATTTCCTCATTGTCGTCAATAATTAAAATGTTCCCATGTTTATTCTCCATATTTAGATTTAAATTTACATGTTAAAGGTATAAAATAATCTGTCGGAAAAACAAACACAAGTGTTGGAATATCCAACAAAAAATATTGAGTTTATAAATGCAAATATCAGAAAGACAGCAACTAATGAATTTGGCATGGGTATTGGGTAGTTATTTTACAAATAAAATCAGACAAAAACAGAACACATATTATGATAAGTAACTATTTAAAAACCGCTTTTAGAAACTTGCTTCGTAATAAAGTATTTTCTTCAATTAATATTTTTGGACTTGCAATTGGCATGGCAGCGTGCTTGCTTATCATGCTTTGGATACAAAATGAATTGACCTTTGATATATTTCATAAAAGCAAGGATAAAATGTATCGCATCATGACTTATGGTAAAGATCAGGTTTCTTCTACAGTACCAGCGCCCCTGGGGATGCAGGTTGCCAAAACGATGCCCGAAATTGAAAAAGCTACCTTATTTGAGGGCATTAGTGATTTGATGTTTCAGTATGGCGATAAAGGCTTTTATCAGGATGGTGGCATTTTAGCAGATAGCTCATTTTTCAATTTTTTCGATTTTGAATTTATTGAAGGAAGTTCCAAGCACGTATTCTCAAGTGGCAATGAAATTGTAATTAATGAAGAGATTGCCCATAAATTGTTTGGGGATGAACAGGCACTGAACAAAGTTATTGAGATTGGGGGAGAGGAGCAAGTGAAAGTGGTAGGAGTTATTAAAAAAGTGCCTGATAATTCTTCGATCATTTTTAAATATATGGTTCCTTTTGATTACTCGAATTTGAATAGGGGTAGTTATAGCTGGGGCCGTTTTATGTTTGCTACTTTTATACAGTTAAATGAACAGGCCAATATTGATTCGGTTGCAGTTCGTTTAACAAGATTAGCTACCGAAGCAAAATGCCCCCAGGTATTGCAATATGGATTTGCATTTAAAATCCAGGAGTTTTCAAAAGTTCATTTAGATGGTTCGAGAGAGGGTGGCAACGATTGGTCTTATTACAATCTTACCGATCGTAAATATGTGATTGCATTTAGCGTGATAGCGCTGTTTATCCTCATCAATGCATGTTTTAATTATATTAACTTATCAACGGTTAGAAGCGAAAGAAGGTCGAAAGAAGTGGGTATTCGTAAAGTTATCGGTGCTCATTTTCAAAATCTGTTCAAGCAATTTATTGGTGAATCATTGTTGGTTAGTTTTATCTCAACGGTATTGGCTTTAATTTTACTTGAGTTAGCGCGATCAATTTTTAGTGATTTAACCAGCAAACTCCTGATCATTGAATACACTAGTTTTAATTTTATTGGAAGTGTTCTTTTTCTTTTCATTGTTACCGGACTATTTGCAGGCAGTTATCCGGCGCTAATGATGTCCTCATTTAGTCCGATGAGTATTTTACGAAAATCCTCAGCAAAAAGAGGATCCGGAGTGTTCCGAAATATACTTGTCATCATTCAGTTTTTTGTTGCTTCAGTCCTGATTATCGGATCGGTCATTATCATGAGGCAGTTGCATTTTATCGAGAAAAAAGATATTGGGTTTAGCCCCGAAAATATTGTGATTATCCCGATGAAAGAGAATCTTGCTAATAACTATAAGTTTATAAAGTCGAACCTTTTGCTGGATCCAAACATCGTTTCTGTTACAGCTTCCGATTATTTGTGGGCCACTAATGAGAATAGCTGTGCGGGCTGCTTTTCATGGGATGGTTTTGATTGGGATAACCCCATTAATTTCCATTTGCCTGAGGTCGATTTTGATTACTTCAAAACCCTCGGCATCAAGGTTTTGGAGGGAAGGGATTTTTCGAGCACTATTTCATCCGATTCTACCTTGGCATTTATGGTGAATGAAACAGCTGCAAAATTAATTGGGAAAGAAAGCCCGGTTGGAATGTCGGCAAAATTTGGATATTCTGCTGCCGGCCTTAAAAGTGTTCAGATTATTGGGGTATTTCCGGATTTTAATTATGGATCATTAGAAAGAAAAATTGAAGCCCAAGCGGTTAGGATACTAAGTAATCCGGAAGAAATTGGCCGAAATGGGGTGATGCTTGTTAGAATTAATGATGCTAATGTTGATGCCGCCATAAAAGTGCTTGAGAAAGAATGGAATGCAGTAAATCATCTGATCCCGTTTGAGTATCATTTTTTGACTCAAATTTATGATGAGCTCTATAAAAACGATCAGGATATGGCTCGATTGGTAATTTATTTTACCCTGTTTTCTATCCTCATAGCTTGCCTTGGAATACTTGGGATGACGATATTCGTTACCGAAAGAAAAACAAAAGAAATTGGAATTAGAAAAGTAAACGGAGCCAGCCTTAGTCAATTGATTTGGGCCATCATTGGGCGATTTATGATATGGATTACGATTGCATTTTTTATTGCGGTTCCGGTTAGTTACCTGCTTATGGAAGAAGTTTTAAAAAGATACTCGTATCGGATAAGCATCGGGATTCAGGATTATCTATTTGCAATTTTAATTGTGGTTTTGGTTAGTTTAAGCTCAAGTATTTATCAGGCTTACAAAGCAGCAACTTCAAATCCGGTTGATGCTTTGCAGGTTGATTAAAATGATAAGGTAAAGATTGTTTCAACATGAGGGGTGGATTTAACAGAAATATTCCCACCATGCATCCGCATAATTTGGCGTGAAAGGCTCAGCCCTATTCCTGAGCCTTTTTCTTTGGTTGTGAAAAATGGCACAAAAATATCATTTATAATATTTGAAGAAATCCCAACACCATTGTCTTTTACCTGAATGCAAACTTTTCCCATGGTGCTGAAAGCTGTTATTGAAAGCTGTGGTTTTTCAGTATTTTCGAGTGCCTGTATACTGTTTTTTGTCAGGTTGATCAGGATTTGATCTATCAGATTTGGATCGGCATTAATAGTTAAAGAATCTTCTGCTTTGAATTCATATGCAATATTGTTTTTGATCAATTCGGGTTTCCATAATTGTTCTGCATTCTGCAAAAGTTCATTCACATTTACAACTTCAATTTTCGGTTGTGGAATTTTGGTAAGTTTACGGTATTCGGTCACAAAATCAAATAAACCATCGCTTCGGTTTTGGATCGTTTTTACGCTTCGGATCACATCACGAATTTGTTCGGTGCTTAAATCTCCAATATTCACACTGTTTTCATCTTTGCCTAAAATCATCAAAATGGTTTCGGTAAGTGATGAAATTGGGGTTACAGAATTCATGATTTCATGATTTAAGATTCTGATTAGTCTTATCCATGCTTCAGCTTCCTTTTGTTCAATTTCGCCTTTAATATCCTGAAAGGAAATAATGGTGTGATTTTCTTCCAATAACACGCTGTTACTTACATTCAGCGATAGCTGTTTTTTGCTTTCTCCCAATTCAATTAGTTTCTTTCCACCGGAGATTAATTTATCTACTTCTGACGTAAAGGCAAAAATCTTGACTTCAAGCTGATTCCATCTCCTGGTCTTTTTAACTCCAAGTATATTCTCGGCAGCCGAATTCATCAAAATAAGCTCATTCTTTCCATTTAATGCAATTAACCCCACATTAATTTGTTCAACGATTAACGTCAAAAATTGAAGTTGTAATTCCTTTTCAATTTTGATTTCTTTAAAAGAGTCGATAATTTCGTTAAAAGCCTGATGTAAATCACCGATATATGATTTTTTATGTTGAGTTGAATAATAAACCGAAAAATCGGAATATTTGATCGACATCAGGAACTTAGCCAGTTCCCGATTGGTACGAGTAACGTAAATAATCAGATTTGAGACCAGAAAAACAAAAATACTTATCCCAACTGTAAAAGTAAAAACCAACTGGCTTCGTTCTAAAATAAAATAGAACACGGAGAGAAACCCAAGTACAATCAGAATACCAAATATCCTGATCACCACACCGAAAATAAATTTTTTAGAGACCATATTTTTCAAGTCTTCGGTAAAGTGCCGTACGGGCTATTCCCAAATCTTTGGCCGCCTTTGTTATATTACCTTTATTTTTACTAATTGCTTTTAAAATATGCCTCTTTTCCATTTCTTTCAAATTCAGGGTATCTTCTGTTTTCCCCTGAATTTTCGCATTTGAAAAGTCACTTGCGAAATCGTGAAAATTTAATTTAATCCCATCGCTCAATATTACTGCTCTTTCAATCAGATGCCCCAATT
The DNA here is from genome assembly GCA_018816945.1 of Bacteroidota bacterium. Lineage (NCBI taxonomy): Bacteria > Pseudomonadati > Bacteroidota > Bacteroidota bacterium. The sequence continues at coordinate 470,767 of JAHIVC010000099.1, forward strand.
CACGTATGTTTCCGGGCCAACTGTATTTCGATAAAAGGTTGATGATGTTTTGAGAAACCTGAAGTTTTGGTTTGTTATATTTTTTGGTAAATTTTTTAAAAAAGAAGTTTAGCAAAAGGGGAATATCTCCGATACGTTCACGCAGTGGTGGAACGTTAATTTCAACAATATTTATTCGGTATAATAAATCTTCACGAAATTCGCCTTTTTGAACCATTTCATACAAAGGCATATTGGTAGCACAAATCAGCCGGAAATCAACCTGGATTTCCTTACCAGAGCCAATTCGATTTACTCTTCTGTTTTGCAATACGCTTAAAAGCTTAGCTTGTAAAGGAAGACTTAGATTGCCTATTTCATCCAAAAAAATTGTTCCATGATGAGCCAATTCGAAGCGGCCGGCTTTATCAACATGCGCATCAGTAAATGATCCCTTTATATGCCCGAAGAGTTCACTCTCAAAAAGATTTTCATGAATGGCCCCCAGATCTACCGGAATGAAAACTTCGTTTCTCCGATTAGATTGTTTATGAATTTCTCGGGCGATAAGTTCCTTACCTGTTCCGTTTTCTCCCAAAATTAAAACATCGGCTTCGGTGATTGCTACTTTTTCAATGAGAGTAAATACCTTTTGAATTGCCAATGAATTTCCAACAAATTCCTTAAAATGCTGATTGATTTCCGAGTCAAGTGTTTCATTTGTATTTCTAAGTTTTTCAACTTCAAGTTTGGATTTTCGCAGTTGAAGTGCTGCTAAAATGCATCCTAGCAATTTATCATTTTTCCATGGTTTTACCAGAAAGTCAAAAGAACCAATTTTCATTGCCTGAACGGCTATATCAACTCCACCATAAGCCGTAATAAAAACTACAACTGCTGCTGGATTGATTGAAAGAATTCGGTTCAGCCAATATATTCCTTCTTCTCCATCATTTTTCCCTTTCGTGAAATTCATGTCCAGCAAAATCACATCAAAATCAATAATTTCCATTAATTCGGGGATCTTATCCGGGCGTTGTTCCACCCGAACTTCTGTGAACAATTGTTTCAGGAAAATCTGGGCACTTACCAATACATCCAGATCATCATCAATAATTAATATGCTTGCTTCCGTTTTCAAAACCGATCAAATTTTGTTTTAACTTCCAACATCAAACTTCAAATGTACTAAAACCCGACATAAGTTGTACTAAAAACAGACACTTAATTTACATATTTCTTCTTTTACTAACATTGTAAATATCTGATAATAAACAAAAAAAAATTAGTGGCACAGGCTTTGAGTTACTAAAATAAACGATGATGTTATGGTTAGGAATTTATTAAAAATCACCATCCGGAATTTTAAACGCCAATTCGGGTTTTCGATGCTCAATATTCTTGGATTGACCATAGGAATGGCAAGTTTCATTATGATATACTTATGGATCTCCGATGAGTTGAGTTATGAAAGTGCCTATAGCAAAGCTGATCGGATTTATGTGGTTCATAAGGAATATCAGGTGGCTGGTCAGTCTCAATTTAACCCTTCAACTCCGGCCCCCTTGGCACCTCGATTAAAGAATGATTTTGCCGAAATTGAAAGTTCAATTCGAATCGCCAGAATGAGTGTAACCGTTGAGTATAAAGGTGAAACATATACTAATCAACGTTTATGTGCCTCAGATCCTGATTATATCAACCTGTTTGATTTAGAATTTATTAATGGCGATCGAAACAAAGTATTTGATGAGCCGCATGCTGTAATCATAGCTCAAAAAATTGCCGATCGCTATTTTAAGGGAGAAAATCCTTTGGGGAAAGTTTTGAAAATTAATGATCGAAAAAGCTTAACTGTTACCGGTGTTTATAAAGATCCTCCTGAAAAATCAACAATTAAGTACGAATTAGTTGGGCGTTTCGATTTTTTAATTGAAAATGGTGAGAACAGGGATGATTGGGGAAATCATCGATTTCGTACCATGATTTTAGTTAATTCTGAAGTCGATATGCAAGCCTTGGATCGAAAAATGAGTGATTTGATTCAGGCGCAAATTCCCGATGAAAAGATTGCAATAAAAACACTGGCATTGGATAAGTTAAGGCTTTATACTATTGATGGTAAGAATCAACGAATACAATACGTTCATTTATTCATGGCCATCGCCATCTTTATCATTTTCATAGCATGTATCAATTTTATGAATTTATCTACAGCCAAAGCTGCCAGAAGAAGCAAAGAAATTGGTTTAAGAAAAGTAGTTGGCAGCAGCCGGAATATGTTAATCCTTCAGTTTATTACAGAGTCGGTTTTATTTGCGGCAATATCTGCTTTGTTGGCCATGATGCTGGTTGAGTTGTTCAGGCCTGTATTTAACCAAATTACTGTTAAGCAGATCAGCATTGATTATCAAGACATCAGGGTCTATCTGAAATTAATAAGTCTGGTCTTATTTACCGGATTTTTATCAGGCAGTTATCCGGCTTTTTTTATGTCATCGTTTAAGCCTGTACTGGCCATAAAAAATGCAATTCATTTGGGTGTGAAAGGTATTCTTTTCAGAAAAATTTTGGTTATCATCCAATTTACGATTTCTATCTTTTTAATCATTTCTACGTTTTTTATCTTTTTTCAAATCAGGAGCATTCAGCAAAAGGATCTGGGATTTGACAAAAAAAATGTAATTGCATTCGATGCAGAAGGACGAATAAGTACAAATTATCAGGCATTTAAAAATGAATTATTGAGCAATAAGGGAATTGTAAATGTAACGAGGGCAACCCAATTACCCAACGATATTGAAAATATATTCAGGAATGTAACCTGGGAGGATATGCAGCAACCGGAGGGATCGACTTTTGGCGCAGGTACCATCGATTATGACTATTTCGAAACCATGAAAATGGATATTGTTGAAGGGCGAAGTTTTTCGAAAGAATATGGCAGAGATTCGGTAAATGTAATATTTAACCAAACAGCCATTAAACTGATGGGTTATGAAAACCCCATTGGCAGAAGTTTTTCCTTTGATGATACAAACCCCGGAAAAATAGTTGGAGTTGTGAAGGATTTTCATTCACGCCCTTTAACTGAGAAGATTGAACCTGTAATGTTCATTCTTTATCCTGCTTGGTGTAATTTAGTTTTTGTACGTCTGGAAGATAGTCATGTGGAAAAGGCCCTTAAACATATTGAGAAAATTTATAAAGATTTTGCACCGCAACATCCTTTTAATTATACCTTTTTGGATCAAAGCATCAAAGAGCAATATCAATCAGAACAAAATATTGGAAAACTTTCCGCAATTTTTTCCTTGATCGCAGTCATTATCTCTTGTTTGGGTTTATATGGGCTGGCGGCATATACCGCCGATCAGAAGAAAAAAGAAATAGGCATTAGAAAGGTGTTCGGGGCGGATATAATTGGTATCATCTATAAATTATCAACATCTTTTGCAATTTGGGTTATGATTGCTAATGTAATCGCATGGCCAATCGCTTGGCTAGTTATGGATAATTGGTTGCAAAATTTCGCCTATCGCATCGATTTGTATTGGTGGGTATTTGTTTTGTCGGGAATACTTGCTTTATTCATTGCTATTATAACCGTGGGTTTACAGGTTTATCGTGCAGCAATTTGTAATCCCATCGATTCAATTAAATATGAATAAGAAAATATTTAAAAATCTTTAAGATAACATAATATGTTCAAAAATAATTTAAAAATTGCCTTTCGTCTTTTTATGTATAATAAAGGCTATTCGCTTCTCAATATTTTTGGCTTATCCATTGGAATAGCGGTAAGCATTGTAGGGTTCTTATATGTTTTTAGCGAATTTAGTCATGACCGCTTCAATAAAAATGCGGACAGGATTCACAGGATTGCAGTAGAAGCTTTAATTGGAACAAGCGAAATACACATGGCACAAACCTCAGCGGCCTACGCAGATGCATTATATAATGACTTCCCTGAAATCGATAAGATAACCCGTATAAAAGATAATGAGTTTACCTTTGAATATCAGGATAAAAAATTTGTTGAAAATAATGTTTTTGTGGTGGACTCTACCTTTTTCGACATTTTTACGATTCCTGTTATACAAGGTAAAACATCAAATTTGTTGAATGAACCATATATGGCAGTACTAACAAAAAGTGCAGCAGAAAGATATTTTGGGGATAATAATCCTGTAAATCAGATAATACGGGAAGGGGAAACTAATTTTAAGGTTATTGCTGTTGTTGAGGATGTCCCTAAAAACTCGCACTTCCATTTTGATATTGCTGTTTCAATAGTCAGTTTTGACAGGTATTATGTTAATCCACATTGGTTTAATAACAATGTCAGGACGTATATTATGCTTCATAAGAATGTGGATTATAAAAAGGTTGAAGCAAGGTTTCCTGAATTTGTCAATAATTACTTATACAACGGTAGATATAGTGCTAATACCGCAAAAGGAAATAAATGGGAACTTTATCTGCAGCCCCTCACGTCCATTCACCTAAACTCTGACTTACGTGGCGAATTCGAAGCAAATGGCCGTAAAGAATATATCTATATTTTCTTAATAGTTACCGTTTTCATTTTGCTTATAGCTTGTATAAACTTTATTAATTTGTCGACGGCAAAAGCAACAAAGAGAGCCAAAGAAGTGGGGGTGTGTAAAGTTTTGGGGGCAGAAAAAAAACAACTGATCCGGCAATTTTTATTGGAGTCGGTGTTTTTTTCTTTTATTTCATTAATAATTGCCATGATGCTTGTTGAATTGTTCAAACCATTTTTGAATCAATTGATAAATAAATCCCTGATCATTGATTATACAGATCCAATATTTATCATGGTACTAATTGGCCTCATCCTTTTTACAGGTTTATTGGGTGGAGCTTATCCTGCTGTTGTTATGTCTTCATTCCGCCCCATTGTTGTATTAAAGGGCAACTCCCAAAGAGGGGGGAAATTCTTATGGTTAAGAAATGTTTTGGTCATTTTTCAATTTTTAATTTCGGTGGTTGTGATTATTGGCACATTGGTTATTTCTATCCAGCTTAATTTTATGCAAAACAAAAACTTGGGCTTTGATAAAGAAAAGGTGATTGTTATTAAAAATGTCAATACAATTGGAGGTTCAATCCAGGCAATAAAAAATGAAATCGAAAATCTTTCATTTGTCCAGCATGTTGCTTATTCCGACCGTTTGCCCGGAAGAACATTAGCTGGCAGGGGATTTAGGGTGGAAGGCGAAAAAGATGGGTTTGCCATAAATGCATTATTTACAGATGAAAATCTTGCTGATGTATTAAAGCTTAAACTCAGCAAGGGCAGGTTTTTTTCGAATGAGTATGGAACGGATACGATGGCCATCGTAATAAATAAAGAAACTGAAAAGTTGTTGGGTTTTGAAGATCCTTTGGGTAAGCGGCTTATTATGGAAGGCCCAACGTTATCTTATTTTCATATTATTGGTGTTGTTGAAAATTTCCATTATGAATCAAAACATCAGAAAATTCATCCGATGGCTTTTATGGCTATAGGTGCGCCCTTAAGTGAACGGGGTTATTATTTGTCTGTTCGCGTTGTTTCGGATAATTATACGAAAATGATTGCTGAATTATCTAACATTTGGGAAAATTATTCTCCGGGCGTTTCCATTGATTATACCTTTTTGGACGAGCAATATGATTCACTTTATAAAAATGAAATGCAAACGAAAAAGTTGTTTCTGGCATTTTCGTTCCTTACAATCTTTATAGCCTGTCTTGGTTTATTGGGTTTGGCATCGTACATGATCCAACAAAAGACCAGGGAAATAGGAATACGGAAAACATTTGGGGCCTCAGCAACCACCATCATCTGGTTGTTATCAAAAGGATTTGCAAAATGGATTATTATTGCCAATATAATTGCATGGCCATTGGCTTGGTATTTATTCGATAATTGGTTGAACAATTTTGCAGAGCGATGTCCGCTTTCTTGGTGGTATTTTGCATTGGCTACCATTATTTCATTATTAATAGCTTGGATTACGATTGCTTATCAAACTATTAAAGCATCAAAAGCAAACCCGATAGATGAATTAAGACATGAATAATCGCCTGTTCAAATCTGAACATTGATGTTCAGCCGTGTGCGCTATTGTCCAATCAAAAAACCACTTAATATTCAGATTATCAGTATTTGAACCCACATGGCATGATCTTGGATATTTATAATCAACCTAAAAATATTTATATCATGAAAAAGATAACCCTAATTTTCTTTGCACTAATGTTGGGTGTGATTATTTCAGCCAAGGCGCAAACAGCTACTGATACAACCGCAATTAAAGAAACCGTAATGAATTATATCGAAGGTTTCTATACTGCAGATGCTGCCCGTATGGAAAAAGCATTGTATTATGATTTAGCGAAAAGATATGTGACTCCTGAAAGAGATGGGAGAAACGGCGTGCAACATATGAGCGCCATGTTGCTTTATCAGGTTACTAAGATGCAAAAAGACAATACTGCTGAGCATGGCAAACTGAAATGTGATATTGTTATTAGTGAGATTTATGGACATGTTGCCATAGTGAGGGCAGAAACCGACTTTTTTACTTTTGTTGATTTTATACAATTGGGCAAAATAAACGGGGAGTGGAAAATTATAAATGTGATTTGGGAAAGAAAACCGATAAAAGAGTAATTCACTAAAATTTAATGATATGAAAAACTTATCTCAATTACCAAACATCGAAAAACCTTTGGAAGAAAAATTAATCCTGTTGGGTATTAACTCTCCAAGTGACCTTACTTATTTAGGAAGCAAAGAAGCTTACCTTCGTTTGAGATTGATTTTTCCGAATGATTCGCCTATCAACATTTTATATGCACTTGAAGGCGCAATTCGTGGAATTGGCTTGACCCAGCTAAGAGCAGATATCAAAGCTGATTTAAAAAGGTTCTATCGCTTATTCGTGAAACTCAATGTTTAAAAGCGAAGTGAATTGGACATTGAAAGTTGAACAGCTGCTTGCCGAAATGAAGTACAGGCAGGAATCCCGAAACGCTACGCTATCGGGATCAGTTCGATATGGCAATTTCAGTACACTTTCGTTTCTGAAATTACGATCTCACTGATTTAAGTGATTTTTTTCTGTTCTTCAATGCCATTGAAATAGTTATCAGTATAAAAAATGCAGTGATCAGTGAAGAAATCCTTGCCAGATAATCACCATTTTTTACGTAGAATGTTAACTCTTTATTCAGATTAATCTTTTGCCTGATCACAGCAGGTTCCCAATACGCTGTTTGCTGGCTCACATCCCCACGTTGATTTATAAATGCCGAAATACCTGTATTGGCCGAACGTGCTATCGATCTTCGGTTTTCAATCGCCCTGATTTTTGCATAAGCAAAATGTTGTCGGTGACCGGCAGTATTCCCCCACCAACCATCGTTGGTGATGATGAAAATAACCTGGGCACCATTCCTTACAAATTGTGAAGTAAACTCACCATAAATTGATTCGTAACAAATGGTAGTAGCAGTTTTAACGGAATCTTTAGTTACAAAATTTTTACGCAAATCGTCGGTGGCAAGGGTGCCGATTGTTCCTCCAAGGTCGATGGCAAATTTTTCGAGTGGTCGTAAAATGCGCCACGAAGGCATCATTTCAACTCCTGGCGTAAGTTTCGATTTATGATATAATTGATAATCTTCGGATGCATTTAAAAAAATGCCGGTATTAAATGCAAAATAGTAACCGCTGCCATTTGCAAATTTCCTTGCAGCCTGTTTTAATGTATCATTCCCGGTGACTAGTTTAAAGGTAGAAGCCCCGACAACCATATAGGTATCCGGATAATCCTGTAAATAACTTTTCAGCTTTCGGATAGTAGAATAATATTCCAGATTATGTTCGAAAATAAGTTCCTGATTTGCGGATTCGGGGAATACCATAAAATCTACAGCCGAATCCATTTTTGGCCCGGCTATCTTTAACATTCGATTGATTACAATATTCGGATCTAATCCGTATTGTTCACTATAAGGATCCAGGTTTGGCTGAACCACTAACACATCAATCGGATTTTCAGCTTCCGTATAATTACTGTAAATATTTAGTGAAATAATGATCGGTACAATAATGATCAATAAAATAGAAGCCAATTGAACATAGTTTTTTGTCTTCAACTCTTTATTCTCAATATAGTTGACCATAAATCGATAGATCAAAATATTGATTAAAAGAATCCAAAACGTACCTCCCAAAGCTCCAGTATATTCGTACCATTGTATCCACTTGTGCCAGTTGGCGAATCCATTTCCAAGGTTTAACCAGGGATAGGATAAATCCCAATCCAGATGAAAATATTCAAATGCCAACCAATAAAAAAGCAATAAAAAATGACCTTTGTGATATTTATAAAGTATCCGTCTGCTAAAATGATAAGCAGTAAACGGTATCGTCATAAAAAATGAATTCAGGAACAAAGCTCCGATGCCACCTGCCACGGTTGAATTCCAAATCCAGTAATTGGTTAAAAGATTCAGCACAAAAAACGCCAGATAGCTATATAATAAAACATTGTACCTGCTATAATCAGCTCTGTGTTTTGTGAAATAATCTTCTACATAAAGTAACGGTATAAAACCAATAAACAACAAAACAGGGAACCCGTTCAAGGGCCAGCCCAAGGCAATTATAATCCCTGATAAAATGGATAAGGAAAGGAGGTGGATTCTTTTCATGCAATGGAATATTTTATCCAAAGATAAATGTTTTCATTTGAAATTAGCCAATTCGTTGATGTGCTAATTTGAAGATTTGATGATGTGCAAAATTAGGATGGCTTCCCTGTTTAGGGATGCCATCCTAATTTGATTTTTTAATTAGGTGCTTTATAATTTCGTCGTAATGAACATCAATTTCCGCTTGCTTTTCAAAAGTTAATTTTATCGCCGTGCATATTTTAGCAAACTCGATGGTTTCGTTTAGGCCCAGTTCCTTATCTTTCGCATTTTTGATCCAGCGCTGCACAGGCTTATTTTTCCCTACTTCCCATTCCCAGGTTTCTTTGTTTATTCCCGTAAAATACTGGCTTTCGTTAATGTAAAGTTGTTCTTCGGCTTCCCTAAAATCAATTTCATCCACATTATTATTTCCTTTTCCGTTGAATTTAACAAGCGGTTTTGTAAGTTCTTTTGATGTTAAAAGATGCAGCTCAACCAATGATTTGCCAAGCCCCGAAAGCGTTGTAAAAAGATCGGTGTTCGAGGTGAACGGAATTTTTGGATAATCTATTTGAAGTTGCTCGGCAAAGCCCTCTCTGTATTTGGGGCAATATAATAAAGCGTAGATATAATAAAAAGCTGCTTCGGTTAAATCCTTTTTATCATATTGCTTTTCGATCAATTGCAGAAATTCAGGTTTAATATTGCTCTCTTTACTTGCCCCAAACAAATCCCCTTCTTCCTGATAAATCCAGATAGGAAATACCACACTACTTCCTCCTAGGAAATTTCTATCAGTGATATTATTTGAGATAAAACAACTTGAATATTTTTGATCAGTACTACTTTTCTTTAATACTAAAGCATAATTCCCTCTGTCTAAAAAATTTATCATAACCTTTCTTCTATCAAAATCAATAAATTCTTTATCGTAATAAATAAACTTTAAGGAAAAGGGTTTAAATGAATAATTCTTAATTAAATCAACATTGAATGTTTTAAATCTTAGAATTAAATCACTCACAGAAAAGTCTCTATTATCCTCAATTTGAAAAGCCTCTTTCTTTAGATCTATTGGTAAATTAGAATTTAAAAATGATTTAAGCCTATTAATTAATGATTGCTTTTTGTCATCAAGAACAAAATGATCTCTATGTGTGGTAACACCAGTTGAATTGATATTCATTATTTCATCCACTGCCCAAAAAGAATTATACAATTCAGCTTCATTAAAGGTTTTCTTTTCAAAGAAAAAATAATTGGGATCAATATTTAATTTTTCTAAGGTGGTGTTGGTGATATTATGCTGTTCCAAGAACTCATATTTGCTGTTCCGGTCGCCAAACAACTCGGCATAAAACAGGTCGGCAAATTCGTTGTCCTTTTTCTTTCCGGTTTTTATGGCAATTAAAATAGCCGTGCCAACCCTGATATCAAAAACATTTTGATCTTTACTGCCATCAGGTGCTTTTTCATACAATTTACCATGAAGGTTGTAAATATAAATTTTGTCGAACGATTCAAGCAGTTTTTTTCTCAGCCCTTTAAATGCCGAGGTGTTCAGGTAAGTATTTTTTGTAATCAATCCCATCACGCCCTTGCCTACCTGATCAATTTTCCAGTGGCAAAAGCGGATAAATTTAGCATAGTCGTCAGAAAGTAATTGTATGTTTTTTTCGTCCCTTACATCCTCCTTATATAAATCCATGATCCCTTTTATTTCATCTTTTCCTTTTTTGCCGTTCCCATCGATGAAATCAGATTTGTTGTACGAAGCGATGGAATAAGGGGGATTGCCCATGATCGCCAATATGGGTTGGTTTCTTTTAACAAGGGTGGCATTTTTGCTTTCTTCTGACAGGGATGCCATTCCGGGGATTCGCGTTTGTTCCAAATCCTCAATTTCCAAGGTATTGGTCAGGTATAATTTAAAACGGTCAGTGTCATTCATTTTATACCCGTATTCATCGAGGAGGAAAGACATTTTAAGATGTGCGATGGCGTAAGGAGCCATCATTAATTCAAATGCATAAAAGTTTTTGAGGATATGCTCTTTTATAAAGTTTGGCCTGAGGCCCTCACCATATTTTTGGGTAAAATCTTCAATGGCAAATTTCGCAGTTTGGGCCAGGAAAGTTAATGTACCTCCTGCCGGATCAAGAACTGTTACATCTGTATTTGCAAAGCCGTTTTCTTTACCAAAATCAATTTTCAATATTTCGTTTACAGAATGCACGATATAATCGACAACCGGCTGAGGGGTATAATATACGCCCCGCTGTTCTCTTGTTTTCGGGTCGTATTTGTTCAGGAAAGTTTCATAAAAATGAATGATCGGATCTTGTCCTTTTCCCCTTTTATAATAGTCCTGAAGTATTTTTGAAATGTCGGCAGCATTCAAAACAGCAGCAATATCATCAATGATAACCTCCATTTGTTGAGGAAGGCTTCCCAACGAAATAAATTGAAAAACATCTTTTAAAATACCTATTGTTGGAGGGATAAAATTATAGGCAAGTTTTCTATTAAAATTTCCTCCTGTACGGGTTCTTGCCGCAAATAAACCATAAGTAATTGTCTGAGCGTATAAATCGGCAAATTCATCCTTTGTCAACCCTGCAATTAGATATTTATGAAATGCTTCATAAAATCCCAATACCTGATTGCTATTGTTTTCTTCATCTTCTAATTCCTGATTGATAACTTCTTCTTTTAAAAACCTTGTACGCTTTGCCAACTCAATAGCAAGTGTTTCGGCTGAAAAAACTTTTGGTAAAGAGAAACTGAAAAATTTATCGAAAAGATTTAAAAAGGCTTGTTCGTTTTCAGCCGGTGGATGGGTTTTGAGTTTTTTGGCAATAAAAGGCCTTCCAATAAATGTCTTTTCAATTATTTTCCCATCTCGATAAAGTCGGAACTCGTAAAAGTCAGTTAGGATTACATTTGGGAAAGTACCACGATAACGCTTTAATTGTTCGCTTAATTCAATGCGATTCAGATCGGAACCCGGAATTTTAGCTTCAATATATCCTACAATATTTTGTTGTCCGTCCCAAATTCTAAAGTCTGGATTGCCTGCTTCCGTTTTTTTTGGCAGAATTGTGATATGTGTTTTATTCTTCCCGATTGTTTCGGAAAAAGTTTTTACAAGATTCGCAAGGTGGGGATAATAACTTTCTTCTCTTGCATCACCCTGAATAGTTGTGTTTGCTATGTCTTTTAAATATTGTTTTAGCATAAAGTCGTAATTTTTAATTTAAGCCAATACGAGTGCAAAAACATTTTTGCTGTCTCAGCCTATCAAATCGGGGAGACTTAAAGCTTTCATGTGGAAATTTACAAATTATTTTCTTTTGATAAATAAGATTTTAGGAATAATATAAACAGATAAGATTTCTCCGTTGTGAGAAGTCAGGAAACTACTAATAATTTAGATTCCTCTCTTCGTTCGGAATGACAATCATTTTCATTGCCACATTGGCTAAATGACATATTAAATCATTAGCACATCAGCAAATTAGCACACTTGCCTGCGGCAAGCAGGTCTTCAAATTAATATAGGAAGTTATTAAACGGAAACCGCTTTGCATGCATTTCCTTCACTTCTTTATAAATGAGTTCTTTGAATTCTGGATAGTTTTCTTTCTTGGTAGCAGAAATGAACAAACAAGGGGTGTTTATCTTTGCCATCCACGATTTCTGTAATTCTTCCAGATTAATATTTTCTTTAGTGGAAGGGGTCAAGTCATCATCTTCTTTTTCCACAAAAGTGAATGCATCGATCTTATTAAAGATAATCAGGGTTGGTTTATCAACGACCTGAATTTCGGCCAATGTTTGGTTTACGATGTGAATTTGTTCTTCAAAATCAGGGTGCGAAATATCCACGACATGAATCAGAATATCGGCTTCGCGCACTTCATCTAAAGTTGATTTAAACGATTCGACCAAACCATGAGGAAGTTTACGGATAAATCCAACGGTATCGGTAAGCAGAAATGGAAGGTTTTCGATTACAACTTTTCGAACAGTGGTGTCGAGCGTAGCAAATAATTTGTTTTCGGCAAAAACATCCGATTTGCTCAACAAATTCATGATGGTTGATTTGCCAACATTGGTATATCCAACCAAAGCAACTCTGACCAGATTTTCACGATTTTTACGCTGGGTGATTTTTTGCTTATCAATGGAGATCAGCCGTTCTTTTAACAAAGAAATTTTATCGCGTACTATCCGACGGTCGGTTTCAATTTCGGTTTCACCGGGGCCACGCATTCCAATCCCTCCACGCTGACGTTCAAGGTGTGTCCACATTCGGGTTAATCGAGGTAATAAATACTGGTATTGAGCCAGCTCAACTTGTGTGCGTGCATGCGAAGTACGTGCCCGTTTGGCGAAAATATCAAGTATTAAATTGGTGCGATCCAATATTTTGCACTTTAGTTCTTTTTCAATATTTCGGAGTTGAGAGGGGCTAAGTTCATCGTCAAAAACAGCTAAAGAAATTTCATTGGCTTCAATATATTCGGCTATTTCAGCCAATTTACCTGTTCCAACATAGGTTTTCGGATCCGGAAATTCTAAATTCTGAATGAAACGCTTATCGGGAATGCCTCCGGCAGTATCAATTAAAAAAGCCAGTTCTTCAAGGTATTCGCTCAACCTTTCATAACTGGTAACTTTGGTAGCAACACCAACCAGTATGGCCTTTTCAGGTTTTATTTCTGTGCTGAAACTCTTCTGCATATTTAAAAGTTCTTGAAACCAATGATCTCTCGAATTTCTTTGATCGTTTTTGCTGCGCTTTCGCGCGCTTTTCCGGCGCCCATTGTCGCTACTTTTTGCAGGTAAAGGTTATTTGACGAAAGTTCCTTTATCTTTTCATGGAAAGGGGCTGTAAATTTGATCATGTCCTCTGCCAATTGCTTTTTTAAATCGCCATACCTGATTTCACAATTATTATAGGCATTTTCGAAAAAAGTTATGGTATCAGCAGTAGAAACGATATTCATCAAAGAAAATAAATTTTGAATGGCATCAGTTTTTACCTGATTTGGTTTAGTTGGTCCACTATCCGTAACCGCTCGCATTACTTTTTTTCGAATCTCTTTCGGTTCGTCGGCAAAGAAAATTGCATTTCCTTCTCCTTCCGATTTTCCCATTTTACCGGAACCATTCAATCCCGGTATTTTAACCAAAGCTTCCCCAAAATTATAAGCAGTCGGGATGGGGAAATATTCAACATTGTACATGCGGTTGAACCTTCGGGCAAAGGTTCGCATCATTTCCAAATTTTGCTCCTGGTCCTTACCAACAGGCACTTTCGAGGCTTTATGAATGATTACATCGGCAGCCATTAAGGTTGGATAAGTTAATAATCCGGCATTTATGTTATCGGGCTGCTGTCTTACTTTTTCCTTGAAAGAAGTTACCCTTTCAAGTTCGCCAACATAGGCATTCATGTTTAAAAGTAAATACAATTCAATAACCTCGGGAACATCACTCTGGATATAGAGGGTCGACTTTTCAGGATCAAGCCCCAAAGCAAGGTACTCTACCAATACTTTCTTTACATTTCCGTGCAAATCGGCAGGGGTAGGGTGTGTGGTTAATGAATGATAATCGGCAATGAAGAAATAACAATTGTTTTCTTCCTGCATCCGTAAAAAATTTTTAACGGCACCAAAGTAATTTCCCAAATGTAAATTACCCGTAGGCCGTATTCCGCTCACTACTGTTTCCATGCTTGCAAAATTAAAAAAATTGCGATTGCAATAATTGAATATTAAAAGGAAATAATGTTAATCGGTTTTACATCTTAATTTCTTCGCCCTGATCATTAAAGAAATGATATTCTAAAAAGGAATAAGATGGCATTGGTTGCATCGAGATTCGTTTCTTATACTTCCAATTCCACTTTCTTTTGGTCGATATCAAACCTTTATTCAAATAGGCGTGTATGAAAGGATGTAAAGTAATCTTTAAGCTTTTTTCATTCTGATCGTGCAATAAGTATCGGATGTTATTTTCAATTTCATCAATAATGATGATACTCGGTTTGATTTCGCCACTACCAGCACAAACAGGGCATTTTTCAAGAATATCGATATTCATCTCAGGCCGAACTCTTTGACGGGTGATTTGAACCAATCCAAATTTACTGGGAGGTAAAATGGTATGCTTGGCATGATCTTTCTCCATCTCATCTTTGAGCTTTTGATATAAGGTGCGACGATTTTTGCCATCATGCAGATCAATAAAATCAATAACGATGATCCCGCCCATATCGCGTAATCTCAACTGACGGGCAATTTCTACTGCCGATTCCAGATTAACTTCAAGTGCATTTATTTCCTGACTGTTCTCTTTCTTGACCCGATGTCCGCTGTTCACATCAATAACATGAAGTGCTTCGGTATGTTCAATAATCAGGTAAACACCACTTTTAATGGTAACGGTTTTGCCAAACGAACTTTTAATTTGCTTGTCAATGCCCATTTGTTCGAAAATCGGCTTAGGCCCTTTGAAAAGCTTTACAATTTCGATTTTATCCGGAGCGATTGTACGGATATAACTCTTTATATCTTCGAAAAGGGTAGCATCGTTTATATAAATATTGTTGAAAGATTCGTTCATCAAATCCCTCAACAGTACAGAGGTACGATCAATTTCGCTGATAATTTTTTTAGGAGCCTTTGCCCCAACTATTTTTCTTGTCAGCAGGTCCCATTTTTCAACTAAATTCCGCAAGTCTGTATCTAATTCGGCAACCTTTTTATTCTCGGCAACGGTACGAATGATTACACCAAAGTTTTTTGGTTTAATACTTTGGATGAGTCGTTTTAACCGATTGCGCTCTTCTACACTCTTTATTTTTTGCGAAATCGAGATTCTGTTTGAGAAAGGAACCAAAACTAAAAAACGTCCTGCAAACGAAATTTCAGAAGAAATCCGGGGACCTTTTGTTGAAATCGGCTCTTTGGCTATTTGAATGAGTACCTGTTGGTTTGAAGCCAGTACTTGTGTGATTTTGCCTGTTTTTTCAATATCAGCTTCCAATTCCAACTGATCCATCCTTGGCAAATTCTCTGCAGTACTTGCCAAGCCGGCTTTGGTATATTTAATTAAACTTAGTACCTGAGGCCCTAAATCTAAATAATGTAAAAATGCATCTTTTTCGTATCCAACATCAACGAAAGCAGCGTTAAGCCCGGGCATGATTTTTTTGACCCTTCCCAAATATACATCTCCAACAGAATAATTATTATTATTCCTTTCTTTGTGCAATTCGACAAGGAATTTATCCTCCAACAACGCAATCTCAACCTCCGAAGAACTTGAATTAATTATTAATTCCTTATTCACTTTAAGAATATTTAAAATTTAGATCAATCAATGATAATATCAAAGATTGTTTAAGTGAGGAATAGCTTTTCAGGTGTAAATAATAATCACATGAGTCCGGTAAAACCCATGTGATTAGAAAAAATATTGGTCTATTTCTTTTTGTGTCGGTTTTTCCTTAAACGTTTTTTTCGTTTGTGGGTCGACATTTTATGTCTTTTTCTTTTTTTCCCGCTTGGCATAATAAATATTATTAGAATTATTTAACAATTGTTTTTACCTGATTAACAAATGTTTTTGCTGGTTTGAAAGAAGGAATATTATGCGCTGGGATAATAATAGTAGTATTCTTTGAAATATTTCGACCAGTTTTTTCAGCTCTTCTTTTAATTGTAAAGCTACCAAAACCTCTTAAGTAAACATTTTCGCCTTTTACCATTGAATCCTTAACTGCCTCCATAAAAGCTTCAACTGTTGCCTGAACTGCAACTTTTTCAATACCTGTTTTATTAGCAATTTCTGCTACGATTTCTGCTTTTGTCATGTCAAATTAGTTTTTAATGATTTGATATTAAATTTATTAATTCGGGCAGCAAAGATAAACTTTTTTTAAATTAATATAAAACTTTAATAAATATTTTATTTCTAATCTTCTCTATATAAATTTGTTCACTTATGACTACAAAGATAGGACAAGATTTAATAGCATGGTATAAAAAGAATAAAAGAGATCTTCCATGGAGAAATACCAACGATCCATATTTGATTTGGGTTTCTGAAATCATTTTGCAACAAACCCGTGTTGATCAAGGTTTGTCGTATTATTTAAGGTTTGTAGAGCGGTTTCCTTCGATCGAAGATTTAGCAAATGCCAGTGAGAATGAAGTATTAAAGTATTGGCAGGGTTTGGGTTATTATTCGAGAGCCAGAAATATGCATGCTTCTGCCAGGCAAATCTGTGAATTGTTTAAAGGGAAATTCCCTGTTAATTATGATCAAATTAAATCACTGAAAGGTGTGGGACCATATACTGCCGCTGCAATTGCTTCTATTGCTTTTAATCTGCCACACGCTGTTATTGATGGAAACGTGAACCGAGTAATTAGCAGGTTGTTCGGAATAGAAATACCCGTTAATACAAATAAAGGTCAGGAACTGGTAGAAGAAAAGTTAAATACAATTTTTGTGAGAAATGATCCTGCAAATTTTAATCAGGCCATCATGGAATTGGGGGCAATGATTTGTAAGCCTTCGTCACCTGAATGCAATAAGTGTGTCCTAAATATTAATTGTGTTGCTTTTCAACAAAATAGGGTTAATGAATTTCCTGTAAAAATCAAGCTTAAATCACCGAAACTGTTGTATCTGTTTTATTTTATCTTAAAATATCAAAACTATTCACAACAATTTGTTTATCTAAACAAGAGAGGGGAGAATGCAATTTGGAAAAATTTGTACGATTTTCCCGGATTACAATTTAATTTCAAAAGAGAAACGAACGAGGTCGTTACGGAATTTAAAAAAAAATATTTTCTGAAAAATTTTGCCCTGGATCCTGAAAAAATTATCGGCCCCATTAAACACCAACTGACACATAAAAGTATTAGGGCATTTTTTATAGAATTTAATATTGACAAGCATTCCGTAAATAATTTTAATGATGAATTAATTGCCGTTACAGTTGAAGAATTGCAAAAATATCCGGTTTCAAAGCTTATGGAGAACTATATTAAGGCACATTTATAACCGATATTTGGAACAATAAAATGCGACAAATTTCAAGATTGTGGATAAAAGATAAAATATAAAAGCGATATTTAATCGTAACTTTGTTTAACTAAAAAAATTTTAATCATGGCAGGAATTAATAAAGTTATTCTAATTGGAAATCTGGGCAAGGATCCGGAAACTTTTACTTTTGAAAATGGTGTAAAAAAGGTTAGTTTTTCATTAGCCACAACCGAGAGTTACAAAGACAAAGAAGGCAATAAGGTTGATCAAACCGAATGGCATAACGTTGTTGTTTGGAGAGGTTTAGCCGATGTTGCCGAGAAGTATTTATCAAAAGGGAATCAGGTTTATATTGAGGGAAAAATAAAAACCCGTGCCTGGGATGATAAAGATGGTGTTAAGAGATATACCACTGAAATCTACGCCGATAATATGACCATGCTCGGCGGTAAAAGGGATGATTCTCAAACGGAAAGGCCAACTCAAAAAGCTCCTGAAGTTGACATTCCCGAGCCCGAGGATGATTTGCCGTTCTAGGAAGCCAATTCCACGGAAATCAAATATTACCTTTACAAAGACTCTGTTTTAAACAACGAACCCTAAATGGCTTGTCAAGGCATTTAGGGTTTAGTTCTTTACTTGTTTTATGTCGCAAATTATACGAATTCATGCATTTTGCAGAGGTGTATTTTTTTATACCTTTGCTATCGTGTCAAAAGCGTAATTTGAGTTGGCATCAAAACTGGTTTTTTATTACATATTGATGATAATTCTTAGTTCACTCTTAAATCCATTCACGATAAACGCATTTATCAGTCTGTTGATAATGATTATTTTATTGTTTTTTTCAGCCATGATTTCCGGATCCGAAATCGCGTACTTTTCATTAGACCCGGCTCACATGAAAGAGCTTAAGCAAAGCAGTGGTGCCAAAGTTGATTTGGTTTTATCTTTATTGGATATGCCCAAACGACTTCTGGCTACAATTTTAATTGCCAATAATTTCGTTAATGTATCAATTGTAATACTATCAACCTATGTGGTGAGCCAGTTATTTAATTTAATTGACTATCCGGTTCTTGCCTTCATCATTCAAGCTGTAGTTATTACTACACTGATTTTGGTTTTTGGAGAAATAATGCCAAAGATTTTTGCAACGCAAAGATCGATTTGGTTTTGCTTTGCAATGGCAAAACCCTTAAAAAATTTGATTAGTATTTTTCACCCGCTTAGTACACTTTTAATAAAATCCACTTCGATTATTGACAGAAGAATTTCAGGCAAAGGACACCAATTATCAAGAAGCGAACTTTCGGATGCAATTGAAATAACTACCGACGATGATCAAGGAGATAAAGAGCGCAAAATCTTACATGGGATTGTTCGTTTCGGGGATATTGATGTAAAAGAAATTATGAAATCCCGAACAGATATAACTGCAGTTGATCGTCAAATAAAATTTGATGAATTGTTGATGATAATACTTGATTCAGGATATTCCAGATTACCCGTTTATAATTTATCTTTCGATAATATTGAAGGGATTTTATATATCAAGGATTTACTTCTTTATTTAGATGAACCCGCAAATTTTGAGTGGCAAAAACTTATAAAACCTGCATATTTCATTCCTGAGAACAAAAAAATCAACGATCTTTTAAAGGAATTTCAACTAAAAAAGGTCCATTTGGCAGTTGTGGTAGATGAATATGGAGGTACTTCGGGAATAGTGACATTGGAAGATGTTCTGGAGGAAATCGTAGGGGATATCAGCGATGAGTTTGATATATCTGAAGATGAGCCATCGTTTGATAAAATCGATGATCACACCTACCTTTTTGAAGGCAAAACAACACTGATTGATTTTTGTAGGATTATTGAGGAAGATGAAAATGTTTTTGATGAAGTTAAAGGGGACAATGATTCTTTGGCTGGCCTCATTCTAGAACTCACCGGTGAAATACCGATTGTTGATCAAAGTGTAAGGTTTAAAAAGTTTAATTTCATCGTTATTGATGTCGATCATAGAAGGATCAAGCAGATAAAAGTTATTATTGATAAATAGTGAACATGAAACAACCGATCCGAATTATTTTATACTTATTAGTTTTATCATTAACTGTCGTTGGGTTATTTTCATGTAGTTCAGATCAAATGCCTAAACCAAGAGGTTATTTCAGAATTGATCTTCCTAAAAAATCTTATCAGACCCTTGATAGTACATTTCCTTTTACCTTTGAGTATCCCAAATATGTTACGATAAAACCCGATTTACTTTCTCCTGATAAACCATATTGGATAAATCTTGACTTTCCACAATTTAACGGAAGCTTACATTTGAGCTATAAAATAGTGGACACAAATTTGGTTCAGTATGTCGAAGATACACATGCAATGGCTTATAAACATATTTCAAAAGCTTCAAGTATCGACAATCGGTTAATTTTTAATCAGTACGACAGTGTGTACGGTTTAATTTTTGAGATTAACGGTTTAAATGCAGCTTCACCGTATCAGTTTTTTGTAACAGATAGTATTCACCATTTTTTGAGGGGAGCCTTATATTTTAATGTTGAACCCAACAACGATTCACTTGCTCCGGTAATTAATTTTATTAAAGAAGATATTGAGCATTTGATTACCAGCTTTAAATGGAAAAGTATATCTGGTGTAAAATAAGAATACCTTGGATTATCCTTCCAATTTTTATTTTAACATTTAATTTTTAGAATTAATTTGTGTACTTTTGAGCTACAAAAAAACAATCACGGGAATGTAAAAATTTGTTTATCAATATCTTTAAAAAGGAGGGAAGATGATTGAAACCATCAAAATAGGCACATTAAAATGGCATCACATTCTTAATCCTACGGATGATAATCTGAAGTATTTAAAAGATAATTTCTATTTTCACCCCTTAGATATTGAAGACTGCAGAACCGGTAATCAACGATCTAAAATCGATATCTACGACGATTATTATTTCATGATTTTGCATTTTCCCACCTATGATAAAAATGGAACTTTTCTGCATACTAAAGAAGTAAAGATATTTTGGGGCGAAGACTATATTATTACTTTGGGTCAATCGCATTGGGTCGTTGACGATTTGTTTCAGGAGGCAAAAGCCAAAAAAGAACAAAATGAAGATATTGAAGTTGGAACTAGTGATGCCCTGTTGTATAAGGTACTTGAGAAATTGATGACCGAATCATTGATGATTATCCGAAGAGTTGGAAACGAACTCGATTATATCAGTCAGGAATTGTTTAGTAAAAAAGCCGAGAAAACTATCGGGCACATTTCGGTAACACGTAAAAATATCATTTTGTTAAATACAATTTTTAAACCTCAGTTAAGGGTTTTTCACAAGTTTGAAACAGGCTCTATTGAAGGATTTGCCGAAAATATGGAAGATTATTGGGGCAATATCCTCGATTATTATCAACGAATGTGGGATATGACCGAAGATTATGAAGAGTTGATTGATGGTCTTTCTAAAACTTTTGATTCGTTACAGGCTAACAAAATAAATGAAATCATGAAAGTGCTCACCATGGTTTCATCCATATTACTGCCACTTACATTTATCACCGGCCTGTATGGGATGAATCTTGGGTTGCCATTCCAAAATGAACCCAATTCTTTTTGGATTGTAATATTGGCTATGGCGATAATAGCCGTGACCATGATCTCATATTTCAAAAGAAGAAAGTGGATGTAGCCTATTTTTCAGGACTTTTATTCATAATTTCAGTTTGAATTCGGAGTGATTCGGCATGCATGAGTTCAAGCAACTTTTGTAAAAAATCCCTATCCAGATTATGTTTTAATCCCTTTTTAAGCCGATCTTCGATGATAAAGCTCCATCGTTTGAGTTGTAGAATGGTAATTTTATGCTCGTTTTTATACTGTCCGATTTCATCAACAATTTTTAGTCTTCTTCCTAAAATATCAAGCAGTTCATCATCGATTTCGTCTATCTGTTTACGGTAGCTGGTCAGTTTATTTTCAAATTCTTTTGTCCCGCTCATTTCCCTGATAACAAGCTTATCAAGTAATAGTTTCAGGTTTTTTGGTTCAACCTGTTGATCCGCATCCGAAAGTGCAGCCCAGGGTTTTATATGTGATTCAATCATCAAGCCATCCATTTCTAAATCCATGGCTTTTTGAGAAATGTCTAATAATAATTCCTTGTTTCCGCAAATATGACTCGGATCAACAATGATTGGTATATTAGGGACTAATCGTTTAAGTTCGATCGGGATTTCCCACATTGGTGGATTACGGTACTTCGATTGATTTAAAGAATAAAATCCGCGATGCACGGCTACAAGTTTTTTGATTCCTGCTTTATTAACCCTCTCAAGTGCACCCATCCATAAGGTTAAATCCGGATTAATCGGATTTTTGACCATAACAGGAATGTCTACGCCCTTCAGTGCTTCAGCAATTTCCTGTACAGAGAACGGATTAACAACTGTACGCGCGCCAATCCATAAAATATCGATTCCATGTGCCAGGCATTTTTCAATATGCGATGGTTTTGCGACTTCAACAGCAAGCTTTAAATTTGTTTCTTCCTTTACCCTTTGCAACCAAACAAGTCCTTTTGAACCAACGCCTTCAAAATAGTTGGGCCGTGTTCTGGGTTTCCATAATCCGGCCCTATATACTTTAACATTATTAATTTGCGCCAATTGTTTCGCAGTATTTATAACCTGTTCTTCGTTTTCGGCACTGCAAGGGCCGCTAATTACTAAGGGATGTTCCTTGCAATCGAGCCACTCATTAATTGGAATTATTTCTAAATTTGTTGCCATTACACCACAAAGGTATAAATAATCTAAAGTGTTTTTAAATCGAAATAATGCATTGATAATAGATGAAAATGTCGTTTTTTTGTATAAAATTTAAAGCAGATGAAAAGAACTAAAATCAACGAAGTATTAAAAAGTGACGCTTTTGGAACAAAGATAGTTGTAAAGGGATGGGTTAGAACCAAACGAATTAGTAAAAATGTTGCATTTATAGCATTAAACGATGGTTCTTGTTTGAGTAATTGTCAGATTGTTGTTGATTTTGAAAATTTAAATGCTGAGTTTATGTCACGAATAAGCACGGGTGCAGCGCTATCGGTTGAAGGGATCTTAAATAAATCGCAGGGTGCTGGTCAAAGTGTTGAAGTGAACGCACTCCATATTGATATTTTGGGTGAAGCCGATCCTGAAACTTATCCTTTACAACCAAAGAAACATTCACTTGAGTTTTTGCGCGAAAAGGCACATTTAAGATTTAGGACGAATACATTTGGAGCCATTACAAGAATTCGTCACGCAATGATTTTTGCCAACCATAAATTCTTTAACGATAAAGGCTATTTTAATATTCATGCCCCAATTATCACAGGTTCAGATGCTGAAGGTGCCGGTGAAATGTTCAAAGTAACAACACTTGATCTGAAAAATCTGCCCAAGAACGATGATGGAAGCATTAACTTCAAGGAAGATTTTTTCGGCAAGGCAACAAATCTTACAGTTTCCGGACAACTGGAAGCTGAGTTGGCTGCCTTGGCCATGTCTCAGGTTTATACTTTTGGCCCAACATTTAGGGCAGAAAATTCAAACACATCAAGGCATCTGGCCGAATTCTGGATGCTTGAACCTGAAGTCGCATTCCACGATATTCATGATAATATGGATTTGGCGGAGGAGCATCTAAAATATGTTGTGAAATATGCACTTGATCATTGCAATGAGGATCTCGTTTTTTTAAGTAATCGTTTAACCGAAGAAGAAAAGAACAAAAAAGAAGATGAGCGGTCGATGGAATTGCTTGAGAAATTAAAATTTGTGTTGGACAACGATTTTGAACGTGTTACTTATACCGAGGCGATTAATATCCTGAAAGATTCAAAACCCAATAAGAAAGGAAAATTTCAATACATTATCGACAAATGGGGCGTTGATTTGCAATCGGAACATGAGCGGTTTTTGGTTGAAAAGCATTTTAAAAAGCCTGTCATTTTAGTTGATTACCCAAAAGAGATCAAAGCTTTTTATATGAAGCAAAATGATGACGGAAAAACAGTACGGGCAATGGATGTTTTGTTTCCGCAAATTGGTGAGATTATAGGAGGTTCGCAACGGGAAGAAAACTTCGATAAATTATATGCCAGAATAAAAGAATTAAACATCCCGGAAGAAGAACTTTGGTGGTTTTTAGAAACCAGAAAATTTGGAACCGTTCCTCATAGCGGATATGGTCTTGGATTTGAAAGGCTCATGTTGTTTATTACCGGAATGGGCAATATTAGGGATGTTATTCCATTTCCGCGAACACCTCAAAATGCCGAATTTTAGTAATTATTGTTCTTTTAGCAATATAAAAGGAGTTAGTAACTATAAACTATCCTTTAATATTGAATAACAGTTTGGTTTTTATTGCTCTTAAGAGGTTTCATGATTTTGTTCATGAAATGAAGGATTTTTGTATCTTAGTAAATGATCAGCATAAGAGGGTCGGAAATAAAAATGATTTAAAATGTTAAATCAAAGACTGCAACAAAAGTTGCTTCAAAAATTATCACCACAACAAATTCTGTTAATGAAATTGTTGCAGATACCCTCTATTGCCTTAGAACAGCGTATAAAACAGGAAATTGAAGAAAATCCGGCTTTAGATGAGTCATCTGAAAGTGAAGAAGTTGATGAGTTAAGTGAGCGTGACGAAATCGCAGGTGAGGAGACAGAAGAATTTGAAGAGTATGACAGTAAGGATGACGAATTTGATTTAAACGATTATATTGATGATGATGAGACCCCCTCTTATCGTTTAAATGTGAATAATACTAGCAGTGATGATGAGCACAAAGAAGCCCCCTTTGTTTCTGACACAAGTTTTCATGATGTGCTATTTTCTCAGCTTGGTTATCGGAAATTAAATGAAACAGAATTTATCATTGCAAGTAATATCATCGGGAATTTAGATGATTCAGGATATTTGCAAAGAGATATCAATGCCATGGTTGATGATCTGGCATTTACTCAAAGTATCAGCACTTCTAAAGATGAAGTCTTAAAGATACTCAACATTATTCAGGAGTTCGATCCGGCAGGGGTCGGTGCACGCAGCCTGCAAGAGTGCTTACTAATTCAGTTAAGAAGAAAAGACGAGGAAGATAATCGATACATTAAATTGGCCATACAAATACTTGATCGCTATTTTATTGAATTTACAAAAAAGCATTACGAAAAGATTATCAAAAAAATAGATATTACAGAAGATGATTTAAAGGAAGTTATTGCAGAAATTTTAAAACTAAATCCTAAACCGGGAAATTCGATAAGCGAAACGACCAAATTAAATCATTATATTCTTCCCGATTTCATGATTTTCAATAATAATGGAATTCTTGAATTAAGTTTAAATAGCAGAAATGCTCCGGAATTAAGATTAAGCAGGTCTTATACGGATATGTTACAGGCCTACTCTGAAAGTAAAAAAACCAAACAGCAGAAGGATGCTTTCCTGTTCATCAAACAAAAAATTGATTCTGCAAAATGGTTTATTGACGCCATAAAACAACGACAGAATACCCTGTACGTTACGATGAGTGCCATAATGGAATATCAATACGAATATTTTCTGACTGGCGATGACACGCGTTTAAGACCTATGATTCTGAAAGACATCGCAGAAATCGTAAGTCTTGATATTAGTACGATCTCGCGTGTGGCTAATAGTAAATATGTTCAAACCCCATTCGGCACATTTTTGCTTAAAAGTTTCTTTTCTGAGTCGATGCAAAAAAATGATGGTGAAGAAGTTTCAACAAGGGAAATAAAAAGAATACTTACTGATTGTCTGGAGGCAGAAAACAAGAGTAAACCACTTACTGATGAACAATTAACAGGGATCCTAAAAGAAAAAGGTTATGCGATTGCAAGAAGAACTGTTGCTAAATACCGTGAGCAACTCAGCATTCCGGTGGCACGACTACGTAAAGAATTATAATCTGGAAAAACCACTAAAGAATGCAATCTAAAATCGCAAAAATTATATCCTATTTATTTCATCCGCTATTGATGCCAACTTATGCATTTTTAGCCCTATTCAGTATTAAAGCCTATTTTTCACTTATCATTCCGATTGAAGGAAAGATCAGGATATTACTCCTGATTTTTATTGTCACTTTCGTTTTCCCGGTAATGGTAATTTTGTTTTTTAGGAGTACGAACGTGATCAAATCACTTTATCAACTCAGCAGGTACGAACGAAAATTACCTTACGTCACAACAATTGCTTTTTATTTAATGGCATATTACTTATTGAAAAACGTGCAAATTTCGCCAATCTTTCACTACTTTACTTTTGGCGCTACGGTTTTAAGTATGGCTTTATTTGTTATTAACTTTTTTTGGAAAATAAGCGCTCATATGATTGCAATAGGAGGGATAAGCGGTATGTTGCTTGGATTGACGTTCACCGGAATTGTGGGTAATCCATATTTGGTCGTAATTTCTGTTTTTATTGCTGGAATAATTGGGTTTGCCCGTTTACAACTCAAAGCGAATACGCATGCTCAGGTCTACTCAGGATTTATATTGGGAGTACTTGGAATGATTTATCTGTCCCTATATTTCTAAAAAACAGTTACTTCAATTTTTAAAACCTTACTAATTCCTGTTTTATTGTTCAATCTATCTTTTCAGATAGGTTAAAACAATGATTTTTCAAGGTAAACGAGAAGTGTAGAATTTATACCTGAAAACTAGAAATTGAACTAAAATGGCATGAATGTGAATCCAATCGAGAATGGATGCATTTCAGGACCTCTTTCAAGTTGGAAAACCCTCGATAGTGAGTAATTAAAAACCAGATTGATTTTTTTGTATCCTGCTCTTAATGTTGAGGTCACAAATATTTTTTCGGTATGTAAAATATCTTTTTCCTTAATAGTTTCTTTTACTCCTGAACCATCAAGTCGTTCTCCTTTATACTTTGAATGATTATCAAGCCTGAACCCAATTTTAAACCCAATGGCTAACCTGAATTGTTTTGGAGTTTTATATCTAAGTTCAATGGGGAAATCAAGGTAAGTAAATGTCACTTTACTTCTATCATAATCAATCGTACTTGCTATGGTATCAAACGTAATAACATCAGCTAAAGCATCATGAATTACGGAGTTTGAGCTCAAGCTAATGGAAGAGATTCCAACACCACCTGCAACACTTAATGGACTTTTTTTGAGCATATGGTTATACATCCCATATACACTATAACCCATATTGAGCCCTTTTTGTTCCATCTTATCAGGCAATTTCATCCAAAAGTTGGAATAAACATCTAATCCAATATTAAAATTCTTATCGTAAAGATCATTTGCCTGTTGAGCGAAGGAAGTAATTCCGAAAAAAATAAAAGTGATAAGTATTGCAATCTTTCTCATAACCGTTTCAATTAAGGTGCAAATATAGTGTTTTTCAATAATTAATAGTAAAAACTGTAATTGAAGAATTAACGCAATTTACGCTGAATAATTTTGCGAATAAGTTAACTTAACTTTTATTAACAAAAAAAGGCTGCCCTAACCACAAGGCAGCCTTTATCCCATTAAACCAATCAATTAAAATCAAACCATTAACCAAATCTAAAAAACGAGTGAACCCTTAATTTTATTCAAAAAATCACTAAATATTTATTTCCTTATAATTGTTTTACTTAATTGTCAAACTCTTAAATGATGTTCTGTTATTAAATATGCTTGTTCAATTTGTTCCGATACTAAATTACAACAGGGGTTAGGCAAAGTAAATAGGTAGATTGCTTAATTTTCAGGTAGGTTTATTACCTAAAGTTTATGTGTTAAAAATGTATAAAGGTTAATAACAAAGAGCTAAATCATTTATTCTTAGTTTGATAATAAATTTAATCAGTAAGACTATGATTCTGATTCTCAAAATTATTTAGCCGAAATCCTGCCACACAAAGGCGGATAAATGTCTATAACTCTTTTACAACTCACCTCTCGCCTCGTTTCGGCGATGATCAACGTAAATCTCGAAGTGACCCCGCTAACGCGGGCATGAAGATGGAAGTACTTTGCGTGAAGCTGCCATCTCACATGGTTTGGTAAGCGATAAACAATTTACCGATTGGGTTGATCCGAAGAAGATGATTGGGAGGTAGATTAAAACCCTGGTGTATCGAAGCATTCGTTTGTCATTTTTGAAATTGGGCAGGCCTGAAAAAACGGCGGGCAAGCGCTGGGTTGTGTGCTGGGAGCATCGTTTTTTCATGTTTTTTGGTTTTATACTGAGCTTTTTGTCGAAGTATCAAAAAAAGAACATATAACATCTTTCTTCTGTTCTTTTGTCTTCCTGCCCTTCCGGCTGGGAGTGTGGAGAAGCAAAGAAAAGAACAGTTAAACATTCTTTATATGTTCTTTTGTCTTGCCACAAAAGAACCAAAAGATCAAAAGATTCCGATCCAAACCTTCCCCCTCGCCTAAGGCGAGGCCACTCCCTGACATCGCGGAATCTTGGGCCCACGCTTAATTAAAACAGCACCCTGAGTGATTTCGAAGAAATCTTACCGAAGGGTGCACAGGGCATTTCGGTACTTTTTGCATTCGCAAAAAACTCAATGCCCTTATTTATCGCACCCTGAGTGCGAAGCATATTGAAGGGTGCAAGCAAGGACGTTTCGATACTTTCCCGATTTCATCGGGAACACTCAACGTCCACCAAGGGCTGCACCCTGAGTGATCCCGAATTTTCGGGATCTTACCGAAGGGTGCTTTCAACTGTTTTCCAAACAATTAACAATGGCTTTTATGTATTCATCCCATTGCAAAGGTTTACGAAAGTATGCCTTTGCCCCTCGTATCATACAATTTTCGGCATAATGCGCTGCCGACTGCGTGCTTTGTACAATAATGGGCGTTAGCATTTCCTGCCTTAAGCTAAAAAGGTGTTCGTAATGCAAATGACCGTTAAAGTAAATTTCCGTAAGGATTAAATCGGGAGGGTTTTCCTGAACCAGCCAAAGGGCATGCCTGAGGCTTTTGGTATATTCAAGTTTTATTTTAAATTTTTTTAATTGAAAATGATGAAGCTCATAATTGATTTCATCGGGATCGATTAAAAGGATACGTTTGCCGAAGCAGGCCTGAGAAGCTTGCCCGGGCTTTTGCATCATGTGTGATTTTTGCATAGCTGTAAAAATTAATGATTACACAATGCATCCGCCAACAGGCAGATGCTGCTATGTTCCACATTGATTGGGGAGATCCTCTTTGTGTCATAGGCAAGGAGGATAAATAATTCTACTTCGCGGCACTTCGACTTAATTCGACTACCCTTCGACTTCGCTTCGGGCGGGCGCTCATAACGAGTCGCTCAGTGTACTGCTTCGTAGAATAAAAAAAAGCGTGGAACTTAGCCTACTCGTCTGAGAGGTACCGCCAGGCACCCACACCTACAAATAAGCAAGCCCACGCCTTGGCGTGAGCGTTTCTGCTTAATCTTGTAGGTCTTAGTTATTTCTGGCGGTTTTCTCAGACTAGATTATTAGCTAACGCTATATTTTATATGTCTTTATTTTATAATTCCGCCATAGGCGGATAAATTCTCATAGGTTTTGTTTTTGGTTTAAACAAAGATAAATGTTTTTATACAAGATGGGGGAGGAAAAATTGGAATGGCTAACGCGGGCCTGTATTAGCTTTTATTAAATAACTTCAGTTCGATCTAACTAAGCATTTCTCTTGAAACTGATTCAATATGTCTGAAATTTTAGCCTTTTGAGCTAATAAGACGTTAGAGTTATAAATTATGAGTTATGAATTATGAGTTATGATAAACCTACTAACTACTGTCTACTAACTACTATCTTGAATTGTCTTGAATCTTGTGTCTTGAATCTTGTCTTGAATCTTGAATCTAAAGTCTAATGTCTTACATCTTAATTTGTTATTTAATTTTTTCTTTATTTGATTCTTTCTTTTTATTTTTAATTTCCTGCTCTAATTTTTTTAATTCTTCCAAATCTTCTTTGTCCGCTTGTATTGCTTCGTACTCTTTTCGCCTCTGGTCAAATTGTGAGTAAGTTTCACTTACTTGTTTTTCCATTTCAACTTTACTTATCGAACCTGCGTTTGTTAATATTTTTTTGTCCTGAAAATCAAGGATTCTATCAACATTCTCACGCCAAAAATCAATTGTTATATCCATTCGGTTTTTGGCTCTTAATTCTGCACTTTCAAGAAAGATAACTACCAATCGGTTTAGTATGTCAATTTCAGGATGAGTCAGGTAGTTTTTTGCAATGAAAATATCTTGTTTCCTTACAATTGAACCTTTCCAAGATGTTAAGTTCATATTTGGTTTTTCGGCATTTGCTCGCTCAACAATTAATTCAGCAGCGGTTTTCCCGGTTACCGCAAAATGAAGTTTATTTTGTGTTTCTGCAAAAAACATTTGAGTTGATTTATCATCCGCATCATAATCACTACAAAGTGCAAACAAGTCTTTGATTTTTTGGTAAAAACGTTTTTCCGATGCACGTATATCTCGAATTTGTTCAAGCAATTCATCGAAATAGTCGGGCCTGCCATCTGGATTTTTCAGCCGTTCATTATCCATCACAAACCCTTTTACCATATATTCTTTCAGGTTTTTATTTGCCCAAATCCTGAATTGTGTGCCTCGTTTACTTCGAACCCGAAAACCGATTGCCAAAATCATGTCGAGCGAGTAGAAAGTAACGCTATATTCTTTGCCATCGGCGGCAGTTGTTAAGTAATCCTTAATAACTGAATTTTGCTCTAATTCTCCTTCTTTCAGTATGTTTGATATGTGCATGCTAATATTTGGAACAGAGGTGGCAAAAAGTTCGGCAAGCTGATTTTGGTTCATCCAAATATTGCCGTCTTTGGCGTATAAAGCTACCGATGCTTTTCCATCGGCAGTTTTATAAATGATTATATTTTGTTGGCTATTGTTGTCCATAATTACTTTGTCGAATTTTCTACAATGGCGATTTCTTCTGCTGTCAAACCGTAAAGTTGGTAAACCAATTGGTCGATTTGGTTTTCTAAATCCTTTGTTTCGGCTGAATTAGCAGATTGAATTTTTAAAACTAATTCTCTGATACCATAATATATTTCATTTTCCAATTTTGGAATTGGAAATGAATTCAAATATTGTGATGAGATTTTAAAAAAGCCACCTTGCTTAATCGGACATAAAGAAGTCATTAAAAAATGTGATACTTTTGAGTTGAGAATTCCCAAAATCACTTCACTCAATTGCTTATCATTAGGTTGAATTGCAAAAACTCGACCAACACTAAACATATAACCGATTTCATCTAAACAGTATGTATTTTTTGAAACAATATACCCGACTAAAATCTTTTTTTCATCAAAAATGTTTATCAAACCTTTTCGAGTATAGGAATACCAGACTCGACCCATTTCTTTGAAGGTTTTTCTGCTGTCCATTCTATTTTCGAGTTCACTTTTAAAATTTAGCAGATAATTGTAGCAGTTTGGAAAAGAAGTCTTAAATGATAGTTTTTCTATAATTTCGGTTGCATTATTATCTCCTAACCTGTATGGATAAATACATTTTTTAATCGGCTTCTGTAAGTTGTATTTTTTAGGCTCTTTGCCCATTATTACAGGCTTAATTATATCTTCTTCTAAATGGTGTTCTTCGATAGTTTTATGATCCACAAAAAAAGCTTTGTCAAAACCTGTGAAGCAGCCTGAATTTATGACCGCAATTGACCCAAGGTTTTGAAATGATTGAAGTTTATTCAGTAGATTATGATGTTTATTATTTTTTAGAACCCAATTTCCTTTGCCAAAATTTGCTTGGTTATAGGATTCATAACTTGACTCATTCAAACTGTCGATAATACTGGAAAGTGAATCAATCTTTTTGAACTCAGTATTTTCAGGTTTAGACTTATTGATGAAGAATATACCTGTATAAGTTATTGCTTCTTCAAAAATTGGCAAGTCGCCAAAGTCAACAATTCTTGAAACCTTATATTGAGTTAAGAACTGTCTCAGTCCCTGCCCATATTCAGAAGACAAGAAAAGCGTTGGATTTATGAAAGATAAACCGCTGTTTTCTTTTAGCAGAGAAATTGCCTTTTCAATAAAGAGTAAGTAAATATCAGCTTTTTGAAAGAATGATTTGTAATTGGATTTATAATAATCAATAATGTTATGCTCTAAATTTTGAACTCTTATATAAGGCGGATTCCCAATCACCGCGTCAAAGCCTACAAAATCACCATCATCATTCAATACTTCGGGAAACTCGAAACGCCATTCAAAAGCGTTTTCGTAAATTTTATTGTTTTTTATATCTTCAAGTTCAGTTTCCAGTTTTCGGGTTTCTTCGGTAAGTTTCGATACTTTTTTGTTCCATTCAGCCTTTTCCTTTTTGCTCATTTCAAAAAGTTGTTTCTGGTTGGTCATTTGGAACAGTTCGCCGTTAAGTTTATACAGCTTTTTAACTTTAGGGTCGTTTTGTGATATTTCACTGCGGAAATTGGTTTTGATTTCATTTATCAAGCGTTCCATTTCACGCTTTTGCTCCTTGCTTTGAGCGTTTCGGTATGTATCAACAGCTAAACGATAACTATCAATTGTCCATTTGCTTGCACTCTTTTTCAATGCTTGTTTTAAATCGGCATCAAGGGCAAAACGGCTTATTAAGGAATTTCCGCATTTTATATTGATGTCAATGTTCGGAAGCGTTTCAAGTTCCGTTTCATTTTTGTAATACGCATTTTTCAAAAGCTCAATCCATAAACGTAAACGGCAAATCTTAACAGAATTTGGGTTTATGTCAACACCAAACAAACAATTTTCAATAATAGTCTGCTTTTCGTGAAACAAGGCTTCCTGTATGCGCTGGCTTTCTTTGCGTTGCAGTGAGCCTGCCGAACTGTTTGTTGGGTTATATTCAAAAAGTTCCCCGTCTTCGTCGGTTACAATCAACTCATCGTTTACCACTTCAAAATGGTATTCTTTCAACCGTCTGCCTTCACGGTCCTGCAATATTTTTAAATCGCTTTTTATTGCAATCATTTCATTAAGGGCAGAAACCAAAAAGTGACCGGAACCAACGGCAGGGTCGCAAATCTTTAAGTCGTTGAATATTTTATTGGCTTCGTTCCGGTCTTCAATTTTATCGTAAAGCGTATCTATGTCAGTGCAATTCCAACCTTTGGTTTCGTTGAACTTTTGAACCACCGCTTTTCGGATGGTTTCACGGCACATATACATGGTTATAAAACCGGGAGTAAAGAACGAACCGTCTTTGTAGCCGTTTATTTTCTCGAAAATCAAACCAAGAACCGAAGCATTGATAAGGGTTTTATTATCTTCCTGTATTTCTTCGCTACCTTCGCTTGCAAAATCATAGGCATTTAAAAACTCAAACAAATATTCAAGCGGGTTAATATTTCCGCTCCGTTTTTTGCCTGTTGTATCTTTTAAAACGGTTTGCGAATAAATCGGGATCGTTTTATCGTTGCGTAAATTGCTGATAAAAATGGTTGAATGTTCTATTTCTGTTGGCTCAAATAGCGAACTGTTCAGGTAAGGAACTTTTGAAAACTTTGCTTTTACATCTTCGTTTCGCTCATTTTGCTTACGTGCAAGCACTTGAAAAAACAAGCTGTTTAAATCGTCATAATCCTTTATTTTATCGAAACTGAGAAATTCATATGATCCGCCTGCCGGACGGACAGGCTTGTCGCCCTTCCTGCCATTGCGGGACGAGTTATGATAAGTAACTAATTGAGCTTCTAATAATTTCAAAAACAGAATACGGTTTATCCATGTAATACTCAATTCAAGCCCAACATTGAAAAGCCGTTCTTGCAGGTTTGCCCCAAATTGACCTGGATTTTCAATCCTTGAAATTTTATCAAGACTATCCAACTGGATGATTGCATTTTCTAAAAATGATCCTGTGTTTCTTTCGCCCTCTTTGTTTCGCCCAATAATTTTTTTGTTTCCGTCTTTTGTTTCAATTAATCCGATGATGTGCAGCAACTCACCATAAAACCGTTTATCAAGGCTGTTGCTGTCGTTTATAAACGGCAGTTTCAGCAAATGTTCGGGAGAAAGTAATTTGAATAATGCAATGAGTTTATGATCGTCTTTTTTGTCATTATTTCGTAGTGGTTTTTCATACTCCCGAAAGTCGAAATAAGTAAACTCAATATTTTGCTTTATGTCAGAAATAAAAGGTTCGGCAATTTGTTTATAGAAGAACTCGGTTTTTGTGTCGGCCAATCTTCCACCTTCAAAATCATTGAATTGTTTTACAAGGTTTTTGTTTTGGGCAAACAATCGGTCAAAGAGCGTTGCATCAAATATGAACCATTCGTTGATATTGGTTGCAATCAGGTATTTTATTTCAATATTTTTAAGGGTAATCCGTTCCCGTAAGTAATACAAAACCAATTCCTGAAATGCTTTTACATTGATTTTAGAAAGCATTTGCTCCAGAGTATCTCCCGGAGCGAATGCTTTCAGCATTTCCGATTTGTTTGTGGGCTTTTTTGCTTCAATAATAACTCCGACTGTACTTGTTGCTTTGTTTCCGTTATGGATTACTAGGTCGTTCCGTCCTTTGGTATTTATAAAATGGTTTTGTTTGTAATAGGTGTCTTTTAAAAAATCGCTGACAAGATTTTTATGAAACTCTTCAGATTCAGCGTCATTGATTCTGTCGAATAATTGGGTAAGATTGGTTTTGAAACTTTCAATTTCAGTCCTGTTTGGCTTAACTTTTAAAAAGGCTTTGTTTAATGCCTTCCGGGGTTTCAAGATATGTAGTTCCATATTTAAAAATCAGTCAATGTGTTCGCTTATATACACAAATATACAATTATCCGTGGGTGAGTAGGCTGTTCATTTCATCGTTTTTTTTCTGTCTTTATTTAGCAAATTGTCCACTGTCTGGTTTTTCTTACACTTGGCAGTAACAATTAGCATTTGAAACGCTCATTTCAAATCGATTCTGTTTCAGGCTGTCAGGCCGTTTGTTTATTGTTTTACTGCTTAAATCTAACACTTACTGCGCTGTGTTTTATTATGAATTGTTATGTCTTGGCATTGTTTTGTTTAAATGCTTTTTCAAACATCACTTTCGTTATTGTGGCTTCTGTTTTTTGATTTTGTAATATAGTCTTCAAAAATGCTGTTGTATTTTCCCAATAATAATCAGCTGATTTATCTGTAATTAATTTGATTTTTGGATAAGTACTTACATTCAGCACTTTGTCGATCAGCTTTTTTTCAATTGCTAAAAAATTGTAAATATTCTCATATTTCCCTGAAATTTTAGTATCTCCATTTTCTTCATAATATGTAACTTTCAACTGAGTGCTGTGTACTAATAAGTTTCGAAGACTAAAAAGAGAAGTTACACCCTTCCAAATTTCGTTGTTAACTTCTTCTGATAAATCTAACCCGAACATAATTTTGTACAAAATTTGTAATTCGTTCCAACTTGATTTCTCAACTCGCTGAGTAAACTCATATTCAAGTCTACCTTTTAATGTTGGAGATTCATCTATAATTACAAGATTATCATTCAAGAATTGACTTATAAATCCTTCAATTATTGTAGCAGAATGGAGTATTATAGAAATGTTAAAGCTATCGACTAGTTTTAATTTTTCTTTCCTAGATTCTCTTAAGAATTCAATAAGTGGAGGCAATTCCCACCAAGTATTCGAAATGCTATTAGCTTCATTCATCTCAATTTATTTTGATTGGGCATAACGTTTTGTCTATGTGAAGTGTGGGTTTTCGAAGCACTTCACTTTCAATACTGCACTGAGCCAATTCGTTTAATCATATTTTTTTTACGCCAATCGTCAAAAACGATTTAGCAATGTTGCAGCGAAGAACTGCAGTTGGATTACCCGATGAACCCCGCATTACATATAGCTTTTGTTATGCACTGAGCTTTATATCATCCGAATAAAGTCTTTTCAACTACAGATATTATCTTTCTTTCTTTAATGAAATCTTTTTCTCCAACAGTACCATAAAGTAATGGCGAAGTAACAGAGTGGGATTTAACGTTTTCTGTAACCATGTTAGAATTAAAATTTGCGTAACAATAAAGACAACCGTGCTTACAGGTATTATAAGCTCCAATATCTATACTTTCAATACACCCACAAATATCTCTCTGATTTTTATCTTTAGTTACTTTTATTTTCTTTCCAAGAATTTTTTGTATTAACTCATTATCAATACATCTATTGTGACCAATACCAATTGAATCTAATTCGATGCTTTCTGCACAAGTTTCAAGAGCTAAATTGTATTTGCTTGCAATTTTCTTAAGTCCTTTTGAAAGCGATAATATTTCTTTTTCTTCAAGTTCTCTAATATTTGTTTCTTTAAGATTTCGCTCACATTTCTTATATAAATCAATAAAACTAATAACACATTTTTCTGTGAATGAGTAAATTAATTTTGCAATTGATTCAAAATATTTTAAATGGTATTCAGCTGAGTACTTCTCTGAGAATAAAATTGGGTCGTATCTCCAAATTATTTTTTCTTTACCAATGGTCTTTGAGAGTTTAATAAAAGTATCAATTAACTCCTTTTTTTGTGGCACACCAGTCTCTAAATCTGTCCCATATGAATTTATAGTATATTGAAAATAAAATTTGTATTGTTTTAATTCTGATAGTTTTTCAAGGAAAGGTTTTGGGTTTTTTGACCAGAATACGAAACAATCAACATGTTCTGGGAGCAATGATATTTTACTAATATGATGCTTATTGATTGGATTACGAACATAAACGAATCCTTCTTTTAAACGGTTAAAAAACCATTCTGAATAAAATGCTGGAATATCAGTTCTTCTACTTGAGCTTATAATCATTGAATCTCTTTTTTAATAACCATTTGTGAAGTACTTCCACATTCACGCCATGTTTCATATTTATCTCTAATTTCTTGTGGTATATCAACAATTAATTCATCGGTATTATGCCTTATCCCATTATGCTGATATCCTTTAAAACGATATCTTGTAGCATTATATACAAACCCTTCATTACGATTAAGATTGTTTAATAAAATGTCGAATTTATCTCTTACTCTATAATGATTTGTATCGTTAAAGATAATGAAAGAATTATTTGGCATTGTATTAATAATTACTTCGAGTTCATTAAAAAAATCATTAACATTTATATCTGCTTTTGGTAAGTGAGAAACTAAATAAGATAGTATCAAAATATTGGGAATAAAGTTCAATGTTGGATAATCTTCAAATACATTGGAGGTGTAAAACTCAACATTACGATTCGGGTCGTATTCTGCTGAATTTTGAATTGTATTATGAATTCCTTCCCAATTGGGATTTAAGTCAAAACCTTTATATGTGATGTGCGCTTGAGGTAAAATATTATTAATTCCAAACAATTCAGATGCTGGTCCACATCCAATTGATAAAATATTAAAGTACGCAAGTTGTCTTAATTCTGCATGTCTATTAAATAAATGAGATATTTCTGAGCTTTTAGAGTAAATATATTCACAGACATAATGATAAACTAAATTGATACAATCATAATCTCTGGTACTGTTAAATTGATGTATTGAATAAAAGCATCTTGAACACCTTCCCTCACAATTTTCATTTTGACAACCTACACATTGTTCCTCCGTGCGGGCGTAAGCATTATCGCTGTATGCGACTAATTCAGGAATAGTAATCATATGGATAGCTTTTATTTATGGTTTCTTCAAGCTTTGTGCATAACGGTTTTGCTATGGTTACGTGGCGCATTTTGCGGCAGCCTGCCTGCCATTTTTTGGCAGGCTTTCCTGTCCCCCGAGGGATAGGAAACAACACGAAAACCCTAAAGTTTTTTTACCTGTCTTAGCACCATGCACTATTAGCTGTTGTTGGGCACTGTAAATATTCATTCTGAGTCCTTTTTCAATAGTATGTAAACTCGATTCAATACCATTAATAATGTCAATATAAAATTGATTAGTAAAAAATAAGTAAATCCAATAAATACCTTCTTGACAATGAAGTCATATTGAAAACCAGGTATCTTAAAAGTGCATACTAGTAGACACATTATTATAATTAAAGAAAGTACTATTGAGTATGAAATATTAATGTGAATTTCTTTTACAAACCTTTTTTTAATTGTGCTATTTTCTTGATTTGCATCAGTTTTGATTTTGTCAATTTGACTATAAATGATTGCTAAAAGATTAAAGAGAAAACCTCCAAAGATTGCTATTGCAGCAATTAAATTACCAATGTAAGTTTTTATTGATACTCCTTGTAAAGTAAGTAGAATACCAATGCATACGGGAAAGAATATAAATAAAAGAAAATCTTTCCAGTAGATTCTGTCGTTTTTGGGATTTAGCCTTTTAAGAGTATTAAAATGATCCCTGACAATATTTAATATGTTAACTCTAGTGAACATCTGTTGGATTTATTTCAATGATATCTTGAACAAGTTCCTCTGCCTGTCTTAATAATGAATCTGTAGTCGGATTACCATTCTCATCGTATTCAAGTTGATTTGTCACATCAATATCAGGTTGAATTTTAGCTCGGTTAGCTACAAAAAAAGTTTTTCTTTTTCCATTAAGTTCAAGTTCAAATTCTACTTCATCGAATTCTTCGTCTATTCCATCTATCTCGATTCTTTCTCTATCTGGGTCATTAAATAACCTATCCACTAATGATCTGTATGTTTCTGGGAGGCTTGTTCCAGATAACATTGAGGTTTTTAAAATACCTGGTATTAAATTATGATTACCATCATTTGCAAAATATTCTTCAATTGTGGCAGGAATTGTTCTTTTAATTAAATCTACTCTTTTAAGTTTCCCATACTCAATCATCCTTCTGTAAACCCTGCCGTGAAGCAAATTATTTACATGAACTTTATAAATCTGGTATCCTTGCTCTTGCATAAACCGATTTA
The DNA here is from genome assembly GCA_018816945.1 of Bacteroidota bacterium. Lineage (NCBI taxonomy): Bacteria > Pseudomonadati > Bacteroidota > Bacteroidota bacterium. Next base: position 509,566 of record JAHIVC010000099.1, read on the forward strand.
TTGTTCTCCTAAAAATTGTTTTAATTCCATATTTTGATTTTCTCTGAAGTATTAGTGCGCCCGAGTTTCGACCTGATGGAATTTGTATATAGAAAAACAAATTTCTAAATGCAGCATGATTTTTCTCGACGTCTAATAAATTATCTTGTGTCACAAGGTCTCTAATCTGATATTCGTCACCACTTACACCAGATGAGAAATACCCATATATCCTTCTATTAGTAAGGTCCAAAGTAGGAGGTGACTCAAGAGTTAAGTGTAATGTTATGGTTTGACTTGAGTCTGATTCTGCCCTTATGTTCTGATAGATTGTATTTAAATAGTTTTCAAATATTCTTAGAAAGTCATCAGAACCATTAAATCTACTGAGAATTTGCTCGTTCTTGTCGTTGTCTAGAATTTTTAATAAGTAAGTAGATAGAAGTATTTTACTCATGTTTTTAAAATATTATTTATTGTGCACAACTTGTATATATGTATGTTTCTTGTACAATAACATCCATCTGTTGATGCATAGTACAGGTTTTATTGTATTTTATATTCCCTCGATTCATAAAAACCGGGTTTATTTTTCACTGTTTGGGGAGCTCGAAATTCTTTATCAACAAATAGGTTTCAAGGGCAGGAAAGAATTTCAAGGATTAAATATAGGAAATTAATTTGATAATTAGCCAATGTGAAGGTGTGCTGATGAAAAAATGTTCAAAAGCTCAGTAGTTCAGAGGTTCAAAGGTTCAGAGGCATAAAAGTTCAAAGGTTCAGAAGTTCAAATGCTTAACTGTTTGTATTCGGAGATGCCGAACTTTTGCTGAAAACCTTTTGAGTAATATAGAAACGGAACTTCTCTCATTCACAAATGGGACTTCTCAAAACTATAAATGAGAGAAGTCAAAATTAGGAATGGGAGAAGTCAAAAAAAAAATAAGACTTGAGTAATTTTTGCACCAACCCTGAGAGGGTTTGAAACTGATTTTAAAAAGGCTTTCAGAGATTAATAAAGAATGTCACATCGAGCGTAGTCGAGATGTGGCATGAATAAACAGTTCTCGACATTTTTTCGCCTTTGGCGAAAGCTCGAACTGACGAGGAACAAAAAGGACGACATTCCAATTTGGATGCCGTCTTTTTTTAATTCTGTTCTTTTGTATTTCTGCCCGTCCGTTCATGCGGGCCTGCGAATGCAGGAATCAGTTTAATGGGATTGTCAGTTCGAGCTCCTGTACTGAGCCAGCCGAAGTATGTCGAGAACTTCTTAGCCAGGTACCTCTCGACTCGTTTCGACGATACTCAACGAACGTCTCGATGTGACCCTTAAAGTTTTCTTATTCCATCCACCAATAATTAATTAAATTATTTTCAGAAAGAGAGACAATCTCATTCGGCCTTGGTGCCAGGGTTTGGAAAGATTTGTTTTCTGAAGCTTTCAAAAACCGTTCGATGGGCTCAATCCAGGTATGGGTACTTAGTTTAAATTTCCCCCAATGAATGGGTACTACAAATTTGGCATTCACATCCCCGGCTGCTTGTACCGATTGTTCCGGTAACATATGAATGGCTTCCCAGTCAAGATTATATTGTCCACATTCAATAAAAGCCAAATCGAAGGGCCCTAGTTTTTCACCTATTTCTTTAAAGCCGTTAAAATAGCCGGAATCTGCACTGAAAAACACTTTTTGATGCTTCCCTAAAATTGCCCATCCACCCCACAATGTTGAAAAACGATTCGTTAAACCTCTTCCGGTGAAATGACGGGCCGGGGTTAGAACCAGATTTAAATCATCGTTAATTGCAATAGGATTCCACAAATCCAAGTCAATAATATTTTTTGCCGGAACACCCCACTTTTCAAGATGGACGCGAACACCCAAGGGGACATAAAAACGCTTTACTTTATCTTTCAACTTACGAATCACCTTATAATCCAAATGATCATAATGATCGTGTGAGATCAAAACGGCATCGATCTCAGGTAAGTCTTCAACGGTCATGTGATGATCATAATCAAAACGTTTCGGGCCCAGCCATGAAAACATCGAAGCCCGTTTGCTGAAAACCGGATCAATAAGCAAATTTATTCCTTCAATTTGCAGCAAAACCGAAGAATGCCCGAACCAACTGAATTTAATTTCTGAATTATTTTTATTGAGCTCAAACTTCTTAGCATTAAACTTTTCGGTATGGATTGGTTGATTAGGTTTTCGGTCAATCCCTTTTTTGAAAAATTCTTTCATCGTGGCCCACTTTGGAGCTGTCATTACGGTGGCAACCGGATTTTTAAAACGCTTCCCATCAAAATTTGGAGAGTTTTTCAACACCATTTTGTATTCTTCACTTATCTGTCCTCCCTTGGCAGGATTAAATATATAGATAATCCATCCCGAAAGGATGATTATGATTATAATTGAGTAGATTATCATTCGTTTTCTTTTCTTCATTAATTTAACACTGTTCGATCTGGTTATTTCTTAGGAAACTATGTTCAACATATTTTATATTTAGCCGTTTTAGCTAATAAGACGTTAGAGTTATAAATTATGAGTTATGAATTATGAGTTATGAATTATGAGTTATGAATTATGAGTTATGAATTATGATAAACCTACTAACTACTGTCTACTAACTACTATCTTGAATCTTGTGTCTTGAATCCCTGCCTGCGGCCGTGTCATACTTCATAATTCGGGTAACAAATTAACGATTTTTTTCAGTTTATCTAAAGGGGTATTATAATTTAAAGCAGAATGCCTTCTTTGATAGTTATATCTGTACATAAATCCATTTAATTCCAACTCTAATTCTTGTTTATTAATTGTTTTGTTGATTGTCAATAAACATTCATTATTTAATATCCCCCAAAAGCGTTCTATCTTCCCATTTGTTTGTGGCCGATAAGGCTTTGTATATACGTGCCTCACTCCAAAAACATTTAGCATTGATTCAAAAAAATGTGTTTCTTTTGCCTTTTGTGAAGTAAAGGCGGTAAACTCTACTCCATTATCTGTCATTACTTTCTCAGGTATTACACCATGGCAATTAAACCATTTATAAGCCTTGAAGAACGCATCCGTTGCTTGTTGTGCAGTTTGTCTTTCTATTACTTTAACATAGCAAAGACGAGTACAGTCGTCTATAGCCCCAAACAAATAATATTTATTTCTGTCCATCATCATTGTTTTTGCCAGTGAATAGGTGTCGGCATGTAATAGTTCACCTGGATACTTTTTCTCATAGCGTTTAACAGCTTCTTTGCGTTTCTTGTTTAAGGGGTATCTTTTTAGTGTCCGGTAGATTGTTGAAACAGATGGATGTACATTAAATTTGCCTTCGATTAAATGATAAATCTCAAATTCATTTGCATTTAACCTTCTATGGATCTTAACAATGGTGCGTTCCTCTTCTTTAGAAAGAATTTTTAATTGACCGGGCCTTGGACCAGGTTTTCTTGGCAACAATGATTCTGGATCCTTACTGCTTTTACACCACCGTTCATAATACTTCCTGATGTCCTTACGATGAACAGAAAATACTTCACAAAGCTGGTCTACTGTTTTAAAATGCTTGCTTGTCTTACTCTTTATTTGCTCGTATTCTTTGATGACTAACAACCATTTATTGCTCATTAATTGTTGCTCTTTTTTTGTCATAGGTACAATTATAAGAATTGTTACCTAAATTGTGAAGAAATACAC